>NZ_JAPVLS010000004.1:75452-204675 GCF_027158125.1 Streptomyces sp. H39-C1 | reverse complement strand
AATGCACCCGCGGGTCACGCCCGTCGAGTGCACACAAAGTTCATGGGTACCACAACTGCAACTGGCAACAAGGTAGCACGACACCGGCCCTCGTGCCGGATTTCCCACCGGCGGGTTGATCTTCCCGTCGGTGGTCCGGGTGTGGGACTCTGAGGTATCCGACTGCCCCCTCTCCTTGCTGAGGTCCTATGCGTTGCGTCATCGCCGGCTGTTCCTTCGATCTGGTCAAGAGCGAAGTGCAGGACAGGATGCGGGGCGTCAAGCCCGAAGCGGTCACGGGAGAATCCGTGATCATCAGCCGTCGCACCTACCCCGTGAAACAGGTCGGCCAGATCCTCACCCGGCAGGACCGGCGTGACTTCACCGCCGAGCAGATCACCCGGGCCATGA
This sequence comes from Streptomyces sp. H39-C1, assembly GCF_027158125.1. NCBI lineage: Bacteria > Bacillati > Actinomycetota > Actinomycetes > Kitasatosporales > Streptomycetaceae > Streptomyces > Streptomyces sp. H39-C1. The sequence goes on along the minus strand of NZ_JAPVLS010000004.1, from coordinate 204,285 downwards.
CCCGACTCGGCTTCACCTGCCGTCCCGCGCCCGAGGCCGCTGCGGTAACTGCCACCGCTGTTCTCAGCCCGCTCCAGGCCGCAGTAGCGATGCTGGGCACACCCGCTTACAGCTGACCGGCCCCACCTCACCCCATGCGACCTCGGCAGGAGCGGCCCCAACCCTCTCGTCGCCGGCTGGCGCCACGCAGGCCGCCATCCCGCTCCGCGATACCCGGCGCACCGTAACCTGCCGAACGGTGCCCCGAAGTGGCCGAGTGCCTGCCAGAAGGGTTCCGGAAGCGACAGCGCTGCCCCCAGCTGCCGTTACGGGGCGCCAGGAACCGACAGGACGGCTCGTATGCGCTTGCCTACCGGTACCCGCTCCACCGTCACCCGCACACACAGCCGGTTCACGATCTCCAGACCGTGACCGCCGGCCCGGGACGGATCGGGCGGGAACACGACCGGCAGAGCGGTATTGGAGTCCCATACCGTCACCACCACGCTGCGAGGGCTTCCCTCCAGTTCCAGCAGGGACGGGCCGTGCGCGTAGCGTTCAGCGTTGGTCAGCAGCTCCGTGACCACGAGCCTCACGTCGAAGCGGAATCGCTCGCTCAGGGTTGTGGCGAGATCCGCGGCCAGACAGTCAAGGAATTCATCGGCCAGTAGCCGGGCGGCACCCAGACCGCCGGGCTCACTGCCGTAATTCCCGGCCCGGTACACCAGCCCCAAACCCACCAACCCCTCGAACACCGTTACAGCGGCGGGAGAATCAGCTCCGGCCGGATGAGCCCTCATCCATCCCCGCCCTCGAGGAGCGAAGAGCATCGCGCGATGCGCCAACGTCTCCCCCTCGGCTACCCCGCTGAGTGCCCCGCAGCCCACCTACCACCCCACTCGCGGTCTCCGACACCCATTCGGTGCAACCTGGCACGCCTTCGGGCCCCGTTCCGTCAGGGGGTGGCGCCCTCCGGAATCGTGAGTTCATGACCGCACGCGAAGCGCATCACGCGCTGCTTCGGCTTGAGCTCAGCGCTACCGCCCCGGGCGCAGGCGGGGCACACCGCCGAAGTTCCGTTGCAGTACGCCGAGCGCACGCCCGTCCACTCCGCATCCGTCAGTTCCCGCATCATCAGCTACTGCCCGCCTCCGGGAAATGGGTTCATCGGGAACACGGTAGCCACCGGCCCACCTCCCCCGACGGCGGCTCCGGCGGGATATTCCCCCGGGTGCCACCGCTTCTTACCGATCAGCGGGGGAGCACTCCCCGCGCCCCGATAAGTTCTTGTGCATGCCGGACAGGACACCGCCGATCCAGACCTTTACGACCGGGGCGGTGGACGACGGCGACAAGCTGAGCAATAGCGAGAGCATGGTCCTGGCCCACACCAGCCATGCCGCCACGGGGCCCTTCTCGGCTTCCGGCCCCTGTGGTCACGGGCTGCGGTCACCACGGGCGTGATCGCGTTGTTCCTCGATGAGGTCGAGCTGGGCCTTGAGCCCGACGGCAGTCGCCGCTGAGGCCGACTCGCCCGCGAGAGCCGTGACCAGAGCGTCGAGAGCAGCCCTCGCGCCCATCCCGGGAACCAGGCGATGCCACTCCCGCACAGGGCGGATCAGCTCGCTGTCATCCACGCTCGTGCCCCACCAGGTTCATGGAGGAGAGCGGCCCGGGCCCGTGGTCGCCACGAGCACGCCCGGCCGGCCGGGGCGCGATCACCGTTCGAAGTACCGGCATGTCGGCAACCGGGCCGGGCCACCGCCGGTGCTCAGACCCCGACCGTTTCCACCACGCACGTGCCACCACCGGCGGACGAGCGCCCCACGCAACAGCGGCTCACCTACGAGCACAACCCTCCCGCCACTGGCCTCACCACCTGCCGTGCACCGACAACCGCACAAACCCATGACCTCCTGCAGCACTGTCACCCCGAACAACGACCACACCCCCCAGCGGTAACCACCTTCCCCTCGCTATCACCCCACCGCGGTGCCGGCCACCACAACGACGTGCGGGACCTGCTGAACGATGGGCGGGACAGCGTCCCGGTGGTTGATCAGCGCCCTGCGCACCGATGACGTGATGCGATGCGCAGCAAGCGGCAGCTTCCCGCGGAGGGTGTCAGGTTCGGGGCCCGCTACGTGCCCGGGTTCTTGGGCTCAGGCGGCGGGATTGCCGGGCCGGTTGCGCAGCTGTTCGTTGAGGGCCAGGGCCTCTTCGAGCTGGTCCTCCAGCGCCACGATGCGGCAGGCGGTTTCGATGGCGGTGCCCTGGTCGACGAGCTCGCGGGCACGGGCCGCGATGCGCAGCTGGTAGCGGGAGTAGCGGCGGTGGCCGCCCTCGGACCGCAGCGGGGTGATCAGGCGGGCTTCGCCGATCGCACGGAGGAACGCGGCGTTGGTGCCGATCATCTCGGCGGCGCGACCCATCGTGTAGGCGGGGTAGTCCTCGTCGTCGAACCGGTCGGACGGGCTCGCGGGGCTCGCGGGGGGTTGTTCGGTCATTACGCCTCTTCGTGTCTGATGGTCATCTGGCCTCCTGGACAAACGCGTGGAGGGGCCCCGGAGCCGTACCTGGCTTCCGGGGCCCCATGGGGCGGATCAAACACCATCTACATCTACCGGCTTGTGCCTGCCGGTCCTGCCGTATCCGCACTGGCGCGTCGGGGGAACACGGGGCGCGGGGATCTTGAATGCTTGACCGGGGACCACCTTCCAATCCGGGGCCTTGCGAGTGCCCGCACACACCTGCCGTGCGGGCGATCCTGATGGTGTCGCTCCGAACCTTCCTGCTCGTACCTGAAACGATGAAAAGCTACTGACCTGCTGGTACTTCAGATACTGCGGTCCTGCGATCACAACGGAACTGCACTTCACACGCTGCGTTTCACAAGTTGTGACCTGCGCGGCAGCCCCTCATGGGCCGCCCAGCCCGGCAATCAATCCCTACGGCCCTCCCACATGAAGCGGCCGCCGGATTCCACTGCCGTGCCGTACCTACGGGAACAACCGAACTGCTGGTAGTGCGATCTGCTGATGGCCTTCACCGCACCACCCTCCGACAGCCAGCCCCGTCGCCCGTCCTGCATGTGCCCTGGCTTAGAACCCCACTGCCGAACCTCCCGGTGCGCGCGTCCGCAGCCGACGCCTTCACCGAGGTACCGCTCACTGACTTCACTGCTGGGTACTGCGAACTGCACTTGCGGGTACTGCCACTGCGTTACCGCTCACGGCGGCCCCTGATCACTGCGGGCCACCCGGTCCGGTCGTCAGTCCCGTCGCCGTCCTGCACCTGCTCTGGCTTCGCGACTCCACCACCGCACCGCCCTGCGAACTACACCTGCAACTGCGTACTACTGCCTGGCAGTTCATCTCTGCCGGGCCGTTCTTGATCTCGGCTACGAGAGAAACCATAACCACACCGCCGCCCAATGTCTACTCCAGCCATCACAGATTTTCGGGTACCCGACGGTGAGGTAGTCGCTTTCGAACAGAACAGCGACACGATTGACGGGTATCGGAGGGACGGGAGGTTTCGGCCGGCCCATGGTCAACCGCCTCGCGCACGCCACCGCCGTGACCCACCGGCCGGCGGGTGGGAAGACGGTGAGTGCCGTTCTCGCCCGGTAGTACCACGATGACCGTGCAGCCGATTCGTGTGATCGCTGGGTCCTGGGCGGTGCCGTGCGCGCGACGGTGGGCTCCTTATGCGGCCTGGGTGAGTTCGGCGCGGCCGAACAACAGGGCGTAGCCGTTGGGGAGCTGCTTCAGGATGCGGGTGATCAGGTCGGGGTCGGCCAGAGCGGTGACGGCGGCCAGGACGGAGCCGGTGTCCCAGCGGGTGGTGGCGGGGGTGGCGCCGGTGCGGTCGGCGAGGTCCTGGACGAAGGCCCATCCGGTCAGGGGTCGGTGGGCGGGGATTTGGGCGGTGAGGATGCAGGCGGCCTCGAAGGGCAGGCGGGCGGCGAGTTCGACGCGTTCGTCGCCTGTCAGCTGGCGGCCGAGTCCCGAAAGGACGACGCGGACGGCTTCCTCGGCCCGCTCCCGAGTGGGGTAGACGCCCTCGTAGCGGACTTTCTCCAGCATCTGCTCGTAGGTCATGGCGGTTGGGTGCTGGAGCGGTGCGCGCAGGTCGGAGATCACTGCGGTGGCTGCCTTTCTGTATCCGTGGTGGTGGTGCCGGCACCCGGCGGGTGGGTGGTCAGATGGGTTGGGGGCGGCCGAACAGGAGGTCGTAGCCCGCGGGGAGTTGGAGCAGGACCTCGTGGAGCAGGTCGTCGTCGGTCGCGTCGGCGACGGTACTGAGGACGGCGCTGACGTCCCAGGCCGCGGTCGTCTCGGTGGCTCCCTCGATCCAGGCCGCCGCCGCCCGCAGGAACCGCTCCGGTGGGAGGGGTTCAGCGCTCTGCAGCGGGTTGAGCAGGATCAGGGCGAAGCCTTCCGGCAGACGCGCCGCCAGGTGGGCCCGCACCTGGCCGACCAGGTGGGCGCCGAGCAGGGCGAGCACCACGCGGGTCGCGCGTTCCGCCTCCTGGCGGCTGCCGTATTCGCCGCGTTCGGTCACCTGGTCGAGGAATGCTTCCCATCGCAGGGCCATGTCGGCCGCCGCCCTTCCTTCGTCCGGTGCGGAGGACGATCGAGAGGGGCACGTGCCCGTCCTCCGCCGCGTCGGTCCCGGCCGGCGCCGGGTCAGCCGGAGATCTGCTGGCGGGAGGAGCCACCGCCGATGGCGATCTTGCGGGGCTTGGCGCGCTCGGCGATCGGGATGCGCAAGGTGAGTACCCCGGCGTCGTAGTCGGCCCTGATGCGCTCGGTGTCCAGGGTGTCGGCCAGCACGAGCTGGCGGGAGAACACGCCCAGCGGCCGTTCCGACAACTCCATCGCGACGTCGTCGGCTTTCGCCGCGGGCCGGCGCTCGGCCTTGACGGTCAGCATGTTCCGCTCGACGTCGATGTCGATCGACTCCGCGCTGACACCGGGAAGGTCGAACGCCACCACGTACTCGTCGCCCTCGCGGTAGGCGTCCATCGCCATCGCGGAAGGCCGCGTCCAGGTACCGGAGCCGGTCAGCTGCTGGGCGATCCGGTCCAGCTCGCGGAAGGGGTCAGTGCGCATCAACATTGCGAAACACCTCCAGAAGGTTCGGGCAGTAGCTGCCAATGCGCTGCACGGAATCCGTTGTAGCATGTCATCCAATGGATGACAAACATGGTGTCGTCCAAAGGCTGACAGTCCAGAAGGAGGTGCCCATGGCAGCCGCCGACCAACCGGCCTCTCCCCGCACCGACACCCAGAGCCCGGCTTCCTTTCTCGCCGCCGCGGCAACCCTGGAAGCCATCGACGGTGAACTGCACGCCGCCCAGCACGAGACCCCGGGCTCCCCCGGCGCCCGCGCCCCCGCTGCCGGCCCGGAACAGGCCCTGGCCTCCCTCCTGCTGCTGCGGCAGATCCGCGAAAATCTCTCCGGATGGGAAACCGGCCTGATCGAGACCGCCCGCCATGCGGGAGCCAGTTGGGCCGACCTCGCCCACCCCCTGGGTGTGACCAGCCGCCAGGCCGCCGAACGCCGCTACCTGCGAGGCCGCCCCGGACCCGCCGGAACCACCGGCGAACAACGCGTCCAGGCCACCCGACAAGGCCGCGCCGCCGACCGCACCCTCGCCGCCTGGGCCCGCGACAACGCCGCCGATCTTCGCCGCATCGCCGCCCAGATCACCACTCTCACCGACCTCCCCACCGCGGCCCGCGGAACCCTCGGCCAGCTCGACGCCGCCCTCGCCGAGGACGACCCCGCGGCCCTCATCCGCCCCCTCAACGCCACCCGCCCCCACCTGACCACCACCCACCCCGACCTCGCCGCCCGACTCGACACCCTCACCCGATCCGCCACCACCCCACCTCCCTCACCGAAACTCCAGCGATCTGAAACGGAGTGATCACAGGCATGGTCCCGGTCATCGGTGGTGGGCGCAGATCAGCAGACACCAACGCTGAAGGAAAGGTAGCGATTCCACCGAACCCCGCAGCACGGAACCCGACAGGCCCGGCATCGTCATGGTCATCGAGAACGACGAGGACCTGACGAGGAGTTGTTGAACATGGGGTACGCGATCCGGGCCGAGGGACTGGTCAAGAAGTACGGCGACTTCACCGCCCTGGACGGCGTCGACCTGGAGGTGCCGGCCGGCAAGGTCGTCGGTGTCCTGGGTCCCAACGGCGCCGGCAAGACCACCACCGTGCGCATCCTGGCCACGCTGATGCGCCCCGACGCCGGGCACGCCAGCATCGGCGGCTACGACATCGTCAAGGATCCGGTCAGGGTCCGGCAGCTGATCGGGCTGACCGGTCAGTTCGCCTCCGTGGACGAGACCCTGTCCGGCGCCGAGAACCTGGTGCTCATCGGGCGGCTGCTCGGCCTGGCCCGGCGCGACGCGAAGGCGCGGGCCGCCGAGCTCCTGGAGAACTTCTCCCTCACCGAGGCGGCCCGCAAGCCGATCGCCACCTTCTCCGGCGGGATGCGGCGGCGCCTGGACCTGGCCGCCTCCCTGGTCGGCCGGCCGCAGGTGCTCTTCCTGGACGAGCCCACCACCGGCCTGGACCCGCACGCCCGGCAGGAGGTCTGGAACGTCGTACGGCAGTTGGTCGCGGACGGCTCCACCGTGCTGCTGACCACCCAGTACCTCGAAGAGGCCGACCAGCTCGCCGACTCCATCACCGTCTTCGACAAGGGCCGCAAGGTCGCCGAAGGCCGGCCCGGTGAGCTCAAGCGCCGCGTCGGCGGCCAGATCCTCCAGGTCCGGCCCGCCATGGCCGCCGATGTGCCGCAGGTGGCGCAGTTGCTCGCCGAGCTGTCCGGCCACTCCCCCGCGCAGGACTCCGGCGTGCTGACCGTCCCGGCCGACGACCCGCTGCTCGTCGCCGCGGTCGCCCGCCGCCTGGACGGCGCCGGCATCACCGCCGACGAGCTCGGCCTGCGCCTGCCCAGCCTCGACGAGGTCTTCCTCGCCCTGACCGGACACGAGCCGGCCGTCGCGGACGAGCAGCCCGTCGCCGTCTGAGCCCTTCCGTTCCCTGCAGACCTTCCCGAGAGGACCCCTGTCATGAGCACCCAGACCCTCAGCGCCCCCGCCGAGCTCCCCGGCCGTATCGGCCTCGCGCAGACCGCCCAGCACAGCCTCGCCCTCGCCGGCCGCGGCGTCATCAAGTTCATGAAGTCGCCGATGCAGCTGGTCGATGTGATCCTCACCCCGATCATCAGCCTGCTGATGTTCATCTACCTGTTCGGGGACGCCATGTCCGGCGGTGACACCCACGGCTATCTGCAGCACGTCACACCAGGCGTCATGGTCATGGCCGTCTTCCAGGCCAGCATCGGGATCGGCGCCTCGCTCAGCGCGGACGCCAGTACCGGGATCTTCGACCGGTTCCGCAGCATGCCGATCGCCCGCTCCAGCCCGCTGATCGGCGCCGTCCTCGCGGACATCGTCCGCTACGTCGCCTGCCTGGCCACCCTGGTCGTCCTCGCCCTGATCATGGGGTACCGCGTCGGGACCAACCCGGTCGCCTCGCTCGCCGCGGTCGCCCTGCTCATCGGCTTCGCGCTCAGCTTCTCCTGGATCTCGGTGTTCCTCGGCATGCTGATCAAGAACCCCGCCTCCGTGCAGGGCCTGATGACCATCCTGATCCTGCCGCTCACCTTCGCCAGCAACGTCTTCGTCTCCGACAACAAGATGGCCGACTGGCTCCAGGCCTGGTCCGACGTCAACCCCGTCTCGCTGGTGGCCGACGCGGTCCGCGGTCTGCTCAACGGCGGCCCGGTCGCCGGCTCGCTGGCCGGCAGCCTCGCCTGGATGGCCGGCGTGATCGTGGTCTTCTTCCCGCTGGCCATGCGCGCCTACCGCAAGAACGCCGGATGATCCCCCAGGTCCTCCGGTGACAAGTCCGGCCGGGCGGGGTCCGCACCCCGGGGGGTGGAGCGGACCCCGCCCGGCTGTCCGCATGACCGCGGGCGCCTCGTCAGGCGCGCGGCACCGTCCGCAGGGTCTCCGCCTCCAGCCACCGCAGTGCGTCCTCGCGGGAGTGAGCGGCCCCCTCCTCGTACGCGTTCCTGAAGCCCTCCTCGCCCAGCGTCGCCACGATGCGGTCGACCAGCTCGCGCCACTCGGGCTCGCCCCAGTCGAAGGCGCCGCGCATCACCTGGCTCATGCCGAGCGATCTGGCGCCCTCCTCGGGGGCCCCCTCCAAGGTCCGCAGTCCGCCCAGCAGTTCGGCCACCCAGGCGAGCGCGGCGCCCGCGCCCTGGCCGAACAGGGCGCCGGCCGCCTCCGGCAGCAGGGTCCTGGCCCGTACGGCGTCACCCTCGGCGAGACGGTTCTCGATGCGGGTGCTGACGATCAGGTCGCGGGCGGTCTCCCTGAGGGAGGGGCGCCGGGCGCTCAGCGCCTCGAGACGGTCGAGGGTCGCGTCGGACTGCGCCAGGTCACCGGCCCTGCGGTGCACATTGGCCAGGCCCACGAGGATGTTGGCCTCCAGCCGCAGCTGTCCGCGCTCGCGGGCCTGCCGGTGCGCGGCGTGCAGATCGCGGAAGGCGCCTTCCAGGTCGCCGCTGCGCCGGCGTTCGCGGGCGAGTCTGGCCTTGCTGAGGTAGAGGTAGTCCTCGGTGCCGAGTTCCGAGCTGAGTGCCACGGTCCGTTCGAAGGTGGCGATGGCCTGCGGGTACTCGCCGCGCAGGGAGTGGTCGCGGCCGATCGGGAGCAGGCTCATCACGAGCCCCCAGCGGTCGCCCACCTCCTCGAAGCCGCGCAGGGCCTCCATCCGGGACTCGGCGCCGGTGACCAGGTCGCCCTGTTCGGTGAGGGCGAAGTCCCGTGCCAGGTGGGCGCCGGCCCGGACCCACGGGTCGGGCGAGTCGAGGGGGTCCTGGTCCGCGCTTCCGCCCGGTCCCGATCCGCGGGCGGGGAAGGAGGCCTGGGACATCCGCAGGAGCAGTACGGCCGGGTGGAACTCCCGCGCCGTCGCCGATTCCCCCTCGACGGCCGGACGTTCGCCGCCCGCTGCCCCCCGTCCGGAGTCCCCTGCCGGTACGGAATCCGGCCCGGCGGCCTCCGCCAGATGGGTGTCGAGCTGGGTGCTCATCCCCCTGATCCCCCAGTACCAGAACATCGCCCCGGCGAAGCGCGCGGCCAGGTCCCCGTCCCGGGCGTCGACGACCGAGCGCAGCGCGAGGACGAGGTTGTCGTGTTCGGCGTCGAACACCTCGATCGCGCGCAGCTGTTCGCCGGTACGGAGCCGGGGTTCGTGTTCTTCCGCGAGGGCCAGGAAGTACGCGGCATACCGCTGGATGACGGCGTCCCCGGACTCGGCGTCCGCGAGTTGCCGCGCCGCGTACGCACGGACCGTCTCCAGCATCCGGTAGCGCGGCTCGCCCAGCCGTTCGTCGACGGTGTGGACCAGCGATTTCTCGACCAGGGCGTCCAGGACGTACGGGATGTCGGCGGCCGGGAGCGACGGGTCCGCGCAGACCGCTTCGAGCGCGGGGACGGTCGCGCCGCCCGGGAACACCGACAGTCTGCGGGCGAGGATCCGCTCGGGTTCGTCGAGCAGGTCCCAGCTCCACTCGACGAGCGCGAGCAGGGTGCGCTGCCGGGGCAGGGCGGTGCGGCTGCCCGAGGCGAGGAGGCGGAAGCGGTCGTCGAGGCGGCGCGCGATCTGCTCGACGCTCATCGAGCGGAGCTTCGCCGCGGCCAGTTCGAGGGCGAGCGGCATCCCGTCGAGCCGCCGGCAGACCTCGACGACGGCGTCGAGGGTCGAGTCGTCGAGCGTGAAGTCCGGCCGGACTCCGGCGGCCCGGTCGACGAAGAGGCGGACGGCGGGCGACTGCGCGGCCTCGGCGGGCTCCGGTGATCCCATCGGGATGTCGAGGGGGCCGAGGTGGCACAGGGACTCGCCGGTGATGGCGAGGGCCTCGCGGCTGGTGGCGAGGATCCGCAGCTCCGGCAGCTTGTCGAGGAGTTCGGCGGCGAGTTCCGCGGCCGCCTCGACGAGGTGCTCGCAGTTGTCGAGCAGGAGCAGGGCGTCGCCGCTGCCGAAGAGTCCGGCCATGCGCTCGACCGGGGTGGTCCGCTGCCCCTGGCCTGCGTCGTAGAGGCGGCCGTCGGTGGAGCTGAGGGCGCCGAGTACCGCGTCGGCCAGCTGGTCCGGTGCGCTCACACCGGCGAGCGGCACGAACCAGACCCTGCCGCGGGCGTGAGCGCGGTCCCGGGTGGCCGCTTCGAGGGAGAGCCGGGTCTTGCCGGCGCCACCGGGGCCGACGATGGTGATGAGCCGATTGCGGTCCAACTGACCGGCGAGCCGCTCCAGTTCACCGTCCCGGCCGACGAAGCTGGTCAGCCGGGCCGGGAGGCGGCTCGGGGCGGTCTCGGCCCGCTCGGCCGGTGTCTCCAGCTCGCCGCGCAGCAGGACCAGATGGATCTCCCGCAGTTCGGCCGACGGATCGACGCCGAGTTCGTCGGCGAGCCGCTTGCGTATCGCCTCGTACACCGCGAGGGCGTCGGACTGCCGTCCGGCCGCGGACAGCGCCCGCATCCGCAGCCCGGCGACCCGCTCGCTCAACGGCCTTTCGGCGCCGGCCGCTTCGAGGTCGGCGAGCACCTCTCCGTACCGTCCGAGCCGCAGTTCGGCATCGCTGTGGTCCTCGGCAGCCGCGGTGCGCAGATCGTCGAGCCGGGTCGCGACGGGCCCGGCGAAGGGGGCGTCGAGGACATCGGCGAGCGCCGCGCCCTGCCACAGCCCGAGCGCCGTTCCGAGCAGCGAGGCCGCCTCGCCGGGCCGCCCGGCCGCGAGGGCCCGTCTGCCCCGGGCGGCCAGTTCCTCGAAGCGGTGGACGTCCACGTCCTCAGCGCGCACCGAGAGCCGGTAACCGCCGGATGCGGACTCCACCGTCGCGGACCCGCGCAGCGCCCTGCGGAGCCGGGACACCAGCGCCTGCAGCGCGTTGGCCGCTTCGGCGGGCGGTTCCTCGCCCCAGAGGCCGTCGACGAGCGAGTCGACGGAGACCGTCCGGCCCTCTTCGAGGGCGAGCCTGGCAAGGAGCATCCGCAGCCGGACACCACCCACCTCGACCGGCGTCCCGTCGTCGGCGTACCCCTGAACCGGACCAAGCAGCACTACGCGCACACCGCGGCCTTCCCCTCCGAACCGACCGGCTCCCGCCGTGTCGATCATTCCTCCAGCGCCGGGACAGCATCACCTACTCGAACACCCCTGGTAAAGGGCCTGCGGCAGCGGACAGCAGCTCGGTGTGCGGGCGGTGGTCGACGAGGCGACGACCACCGCCGTGGCCTTCATCCGGCCGCGGATCGCGGCCGTCGCCGGGCGGGCAGCGGTCCTTGCCGCCTACATCGAGGCGAACCTGGAGTTCATGAGCACCCACCCGGCGCACATCCGCGCGCTGGTGGACATCGCGGTGAACGCGCGGACACCGGACGGCGCACCGCTGACCGTCCAGGACGGGCCCGCGCTGGAACTGCTGGAACGCCACTTCCGGGACGGCCAGGCGGAGGGCGTGTTCCGGGACTTCGATCCGCGGGTGATGGCGGTCAGCCTGCGGGCGTCCATCGACGCGGCCGCGGGCGTGCTGGCCCGCGAGCCCGGCGCCGACCTCGCGGCGTACGGCACGGAACTGGTCGGGATCTTCGAGCGGGCCACCCAAGGGGAGATGTCATGAGCGAGGCCACAGTGGTGCGGAAGCCGGCCGGCGGACGCAAGGCGGTGATCGCGGTGCCCCTGACGATCTTCCACGTCGTTCACACCAAGCGCCGCGACCTGCGCGCCTGAGCGCCGCGCCCCTTTCCGCGGACTCCTCAGCCCTCGGAGCCGATGAATTCGCGCAGTGCCGCCGCGAGGGCCGCCGGCTGGTCCACCGGGATGAGGGTGCGGCAGTCCGGGATCTCGACGAGCCGGCCGTGCGGCAGGAGGCCGGCGAGCCGGCGGCCGTGGGCGCGGGGCATCATCCGGTCGTCCTCGGCCCACACGACCAGCGCGGGGCGGTCGAACGTCCTGAGACGTTCGGCCGCTTCGAGCATGGCGCCCTTGCGGGCGCTGAGGAGATAGCGCCGCAGATCGGCCCGGATCGCCCGGTCGGTGAGCAGCGGGCGGAGCCAGTCGTCGAGCATCTCGTGCGGCACACCGTGCACGGACATCGGACGGAAGGCGACCGGCAGCCCGCGCAGCGCCCGCAGGTTCATGAAGTGGGCGAGCGCGTACACGCCGCCCGGGATACGGCTCACGGCCGTCAGCATCTTGCCGCCGGCCCCCGGCGGGTAGTTCTCGAACGCCTCGCCGGAGGTGATGACCAACCGGCCGATCCGCTCGGGGCGTTCACCGGCGAGCACCTGGGCGTGGCCGGAGTCGTTCTCGACCAGCGTCACCCCGTCCAGCTCCAGCCGCTCCAGGAACTCCCCGACCAGCAGGGCCACGGAGCGCAGTGACAGCTCGGCCTCCGGCCGCATCGGACGGCGGTGGCCGCCGGTCGGCAGGTCCGGGATCACACAGCGGTGGTCGGTGCGCAGATCGTCGACGACCCGCTTCCAGACGGTGCCGCTCTGGCCGAGTCCGTGCAGCAGGACGACGACCGGTCCCGGACCCCCGGTGTCCTCGAAGTCGATGGTTCCGGCGGTGAGTTCGATCCCGGGCACGTGGTTCCCCTCGCGAGTCGGCTACCGATCCCCGCGACCGTATCGCGCCCCTGTCGGACGAGTTCCGGGCGTCTCGGTGCAGCCCCTACACATCACCTTTGACATGTGAAATATTACCTGCGCTCACCGGCCCTCCCCTCCGGGAGGCGCTCCCGCAGTTCCTCCGAAAGGACCTGTACGTTGCGCAGAATCACCCTGCCCGGCATCGCGGCGCTCACCAGCGCCGCGATAGCCGGCGCGCTGCTGCTCACGGGCCCGGCCGCGGCCTCGACCGCACCACCGGCCGCCGCCCCGGGCCCCGCCGGCAGCGCCTCCGAGGACGTCCGGCACGCCGACGCCCCGTCCAGCCCGATGGACCTGCAGCGCCAGGCACTGCGCCGGCAGGCGCTGGAGCACGTGGCCCGCGCGCCCGGCGGGACGCTCCCCCACACCGTCCAGATCGGCAAGCAGTACGCCGAACTGGCCCAGGAGCGCACGGACAAGATCTTCGTCATCCTCGCCGAGTTCGGCGACCAGGTGGACAGCACCACCATGAACAACGGCCAACCCCGCTACGGCGGCGAGCCCGGCCCGCTGCACAACACCACCGGCCGCCCCGCGAAGGCCGACAACCACACCGTCTGGCGCAAGGACTTCGACCGCGCCTACTACCAGCAGCAGTTCTTCGGCGACGCCCCCGGCACCGTCTCGCTGCGCAACTTCTACCGCACCCAGTCCTCCGGCCGGTACGACATCGAGGGCACCGTCACCGACTGGGTCAAGCTGCCCTGGAACGAGGCCCGTTACGGCAGTGACAACTGCCCCGAGGGCCAGCAGTGCCACAGCAACTGGGACATGATCCGGGACGCCACCACCGCCTGGTACGACGGCGAGCGCGCCAAGGGCCGCACCCCGGCGTCCATCAAGGCCCAGATAGCCCAGTACGACCACTACGACCGCTACGACTTCGACCACGACGGCAACTTCGACGAGCCCGACGGCTACATCGACCACCTCGTCGTCGTGCACGCCGGCAAGGACCAGACCTGGGGCGGCGGCACCCAGGGCACCGGAGCCGTCTGGGCGCACCGCTGGTTCGCGTACTACGACCAGGCGGGGCAGGCGGGCCCGCAGGGCAACCGGATCGGCGGCACCCCGGTCGGCGACACCGGCATCTGGGCGGGTGACTACCTCACCGGCGGCGAGAACAGCGGCGTCGGCCTCTTCGCCCACGAGTACGGCCACGACCTCGGGCTGCCGGACCTGTACGGCGCCACCGGCGACAACAGTGTCAACTACTGGTCGCTGATGTCCTCGGCCTCCTACCTCGGCAAGGGCCCGAACACGACCGGCGACTACCCGGGCGACCTCGACGCCTGGAGCAAGCTCCAACTCGGCTGGCTCGCCTACGAGGAGACCGCTTCGGCCGCCCCCGCCTCCACCCACCGGCTCGGTGTCTCCAGCTACAACACCGCCGATCCGCAGGGGCTGCTCGTCCATCTGCCGCCGTCGACCACCACCACAGAACTCACCGACCCGTACGAGGGCGGCAAACAGTGGTGGAGCGGTACCGGTGACTTCCTCGACAGCTCACTGACCCGCACCGTCGACCTGCGCGGCGTCACCGCCCCGGCCGTTCTCGACACCCGGCTCTGGTACGACATCGAGAAGGACTACGACTTCTTCACCGTCGAGGCCTCCACCGACGGCGGAAGCCACTGGACCGCCCTGCCCGGCACCGTGGACGGCACCACGATCCCCCGCACCCCCACCGGCATCCCCGTGGTCACCGGCACCTCCGGCGCCTGGACCGCACTGAGCGTCCCGCTCGACGCGTACGCCGGACAGCAGGTACAGCTCCGCTTCCACGTCACCTCGGACAGCAACACCCACGGCAAGGGCGTCCTCACCGACGCGGTGAGCGTCAGCGCGGGCGGCACCCAGCTGTTCGCGGACGGCGCGGAGGCCGGCCCCGCCGGCTGGACCGCGCAGGGCTTCACGATCGTCACCGGCCGCACCGGCGCCACCGACCACCCCCGCGCCTACATCGTGGAGAACCGCCGCTACACCGGCTACGGCGCCTTCCTCAAGACCGGGCCCTACAACTTCGGCTGGTCGAACGACCCGAAGAACCCGGCGAAGAAGGACACCGTCGAGTTCTACCCGTACCAGCAGGGCGCCCTCATCTGGCTCTGGGACACCGCCTACAGCGACAACACCACCGCAAACCACCCCGGCGGCGGGCTGCTCCTCCCCATCGACGCCCGCCCGGCGGCCCTGCGCTACACCGACGGCACCGTACTGAACGCCCGCGCCCAGACCTTCGACGCGACGTTCTCCCTCGGCCGCACCGACCGCCTCACCTTCCACAAGGACGGCGTCCCGGTCACCGTCCCGTCCCGCGCCGGCGTCCCCGTCTTCAACGACCACACCGGCGTCTACTGGAACGCCGACCTCCCCCAGGTAGGCGTCAAGGTCCCCGACACGGGCACCCGCATCGCCGTGACGAACGAATCCCACGACGGCCGCGTCACCACCGTCCGAGTGAGCCACGTTTCCTGACCCCAACAGACGTGCCCGGCTTCCCCACGGGAGCCGGGCACGGAGGGCGATGGATACGGAGGGGGACGGGCCCGCAGGGGTAGGGGTCCGAAATGCTGCCGAGCTGTTTGTGAGCCGCCGGGCCCGTAAACAGTCGATTTCGGACCCCCACCCCGGAGGGACCGCCCCCCGGCCCCCGCACCTGCGGGGGCCGGGGGCGGCGTCGATGGGCGCCCGCGGCAGCGGTCAGCGGCGCAGCGGGCCCTCGCACGAGTAGTCGCTCGTGCCCGCCAGGCCCGACGACCACACATCCACCGACCCGAACGTGCAGTTCATGTCGGCCAGGTTGTTCGCCGCCGCTCCCGCCCGGTCGAGGAGGAAGTAGTCGACGGTCTCCGACATGTCCTTGAAGACCCGGTCGGGGTTGCCGGAGTCGGAGAGGTTGGCCGTGACGCGGCCGGTGCAGGTGAAGCGGACCTTGTTGTCCCAGTCCGCGTTGTCCTTGCAGACAGGGGTGTTGGCGGTGGCCGCGGCGAACGCCGCCTGCACTTCGGCGGCCGTGGCGAACGTCAGCGACCCGTTGGCCGTGTACTGCGTGTCGGGCACGTACAGCGTCGCGACCTGGGCGATCTGCCGGTCCAGGAAGGCGTCGTACTCCCGCTGGAGCGCGGCGTCGGCGCCGGTTCTGGTGCGCCAGGCGTCGAAGCCGGCCGGGTCGTCGGCCCGCTCGTAGCCGTACATCTCGCGCAGCAGCGTCGGGTGCTCGGTCCACAGGAACTCGAAGAACGTGCCCGCGTAGTCGTAGAAGCGGAATCCGTCGCCGTCGTAGGTGGCGTGCAGCAGCTGGTCGACGCTCATCCGCGGGCCGCCGCCCGCGGTGTCGTCGATGACGCCCTGCACCAGGGACTTGCGGACCTTGATGCCGTCGTCGCGGGTGCCGCCGTCGAAGAACTCGGCGGTCCCCTCGTCCATGGCGGTGGTCAGGTCGTTGGAGTACCAGCGGGTGTCACCGAAGGTGCCGGGGACCGCCCAGCGGCCGTTGAGGTAGTGGGTGTACTCGTGGCGGAACAGCTCCTCCAGGGTGAGCGAGGAGTCCTGCGGCACCCGGCGCTGGTAGGTGTAGAAGTTGGCGCCGTCCTCGATGTAGATGCCGCCGTTCTTGGTGCCGTAGCCGGTGAGCAGCGGCTGGAAGACCTCGTAGTCGGCGCGCGACGCGTACAGGTGGATGTGCAGGGTGGTGTTGGTGTCCCCGGCCAGCGGAGTGGAGGTGCCCAGGACGCGCAGGAACTGGGTCTTGACCTGCTTGCTGGCGTAGTAGAGCTGGTCGACGGTGGCCTGGTCGAGGCCGGTGTGGACCTCGATGGCGCCGTTGTCGTACGTGTAGGTGTGGGGGAAGAGCATCGCCTCGATCTGAGCCTTGCAGACGTTGAACCGCGCGCAGTCGTCGTAGTAGTTGAGCCAGGACGCGGCGCTGACCCAGGGCGGGCTCATCCTGCCGAAGGCCGCCTCGGTGGTGCCCAGCAGCGTGCCGAGGTCGTTGACGATCGCCGGCTTGAGGGCGTCGATCTGGCCGAACCGGCCGTACTCGCCGACCGCGTCGCGCGCCACCCAGTCGTTGGTGGTGCCCTTGAGGTGGCCGTAGCCGCCGAACACCCGGAAGGCGCCGCGGTAGGCGGCGTCCGCGGTGGCCGCCGCGCGGAAGGCGGTGTCGTTGTTCCCGGGGTAGACGCCCAGGTAGTTGACGGACAGGGCGGCGAGGACGGCGCCGCCCCAGTCGGCGCTGGTGGCGGTGGCCGCGCCCGGGGCCATGGTGGCGAGCACCTTCTTGATCAGCGGGAGCTGGTACTGGCGCAGGCCGGGCGCGCTGGCGGCGTAGAGCGCCTCGCGCAGCGTCTGGGCGTTCTGCTTCGTCGCGTCGAAGGTGCGCAGAGCGGTCCCGAAGGCGGCGATGGCCTTCTGCATGGCGGCGACCGTCGGGGCGTCGGTGACGTCGATCTCGGTGTGCGAGTAGTCGTGGTACGCGACGGCGTGCAGATACGTGAACATCTCGTACAGGTTGTTGGCGTTGGTGCCCCGGTGTTTCGGCGCGAGCAGGGCTATGCGCTGGGAGACGGCCTGCACATGAGCGTCGGACATGACGGGTATGAGGCGTGGGTCCCAGGTCCAGAGCAGCTTGCTCAGACAGTTCTCCACGGAGACGGTGTAGTTGTCGGCGAGGAAGTCCGCGAAGCGTTTCGGGCGCAGCTTGGTGATGGCGTCGAGGGTGCAGGGCACGGTGCCGCCCAGCGCCTTCGCCGGAGCGGCCGGCTTGGCGCGGGCGGCCACCGCCGGGCCGCCCGCCGGTGCGGACTGGTCGCCGGGCAGCTTGCCCTCGGCGTGCGCGCCACCGCCGGGGGCGGGCGCCTGGTGGGGGGCGACGGTGCCGGCCTTGGCGAGCCGCTGGACCTCGTCGAATGGGTTGCCGTCGGACGCCCGGGCCCCCGCGCCCGGCGCTCCGGCGAAGGTCGCCGGGACGGCCGGAGCGGCGGGAGCGGCCTGCGGACCTGCCGGACCTGCCTGCCCCGCCTGGGCGACGTTCATCATCGGCAGGGTCAGGGACGCCGACAGGGCGGCGGCGAGCAGGCTCTTACGCACGGCGCGGGTGGTGCGGGCAGTGCCGGTGGTGCGGGTGCTTCCCGCGGGACGTGCGGAACGGGCGTGGGACACCAAGGACTCCTCGGAGTGGGGTGGAGTGGGTGGGACACCATCGGTAGGGGCCGTTCGTGATCGGCCGGCCAGGCCCTGGGGCGTGTCTTCACAGCCCCGTCCGGCCGGCGGGCGCGGGCTCCGGGAAGTGGCAGGCGGCCTGCCGCTGTCCCGGGCCGGCGATCTGCAGCAGTGGTGCTTCGGTGCGGCAGATCTCCCGCGCCTTGTGGCAGCGCGGGTGGAAGGTGCAGCCCGCCGGCGGATGCGCCGGGCTGGGGGGATCGCCGAGCAGCACGATCCGTTCACGGGCCCGCTCCGCCGCCGGGTCGGGCAGCGGTACGGCGGACAGCAGGGCCCGCGTATAGGGGTGGGCGGGAGCGCCGTAGACCTCGGCCTTGTGGCCGATCTCGACGATCCGGCCGAGGTACATCACCGCGACGCGGTCGCAGACCCGCTTGACGACCGACAGGTCGTGCGCGATGAAGAGGTAGGCGAGGCCGAGTTCGCGCTGCAGGGTCTCCATCAGGTTGACGATCTGGGCCTGGATGGAGACGTCGAGCGCGGACACCGGCTCGTCGGCGATGATCAGCCGCGGCCGGGTGGCGAGCGACCGGGCGATGCCGATGCGCTGCGCCTGGCCGCCGGAGAACTCGTGGGGGTAGCGGTCGAGATGCTCGGGGATGAGGCCGACCAGCTCCATCAGCTCGGCGGCCCGCCTGCGGGCGTCGGCCGCTCCACTGCCCTGCGCCAGCATCGGGTCGGAGATGATGCGGGCGACCGTCTGCCGGGGGTTGAGGGACGAGAACGGGTCCTGGAACACCATCTGCACATGGCGCCGTACCGGACGCAGAGCGCGCGCGGACAGATGGCTGATGTCGCGGCCGTCGAAGGTGACGGAGCCCGAGGTGGGCTCCAGCAGCCGGACGATCATCCGCCCGGTGGTGGACTTCCCGCAGCCCGACTCCCCCACCAGGCCCAGCGTTTCGCCCGCGTTGATGTCGAACCCGACGCCGTCCACGGCCCGGACGGGGGCGCCCGCGCGCCCGCCGCGGGTGCGGCGGCCGGGGAACGTCTTGACGAGATCGCGGACGGACAGCAGCGGCGGCGCTCCGCCGTCCGCCGGGCCGCCGGTGGCGGCGACCGTCTCCAGGGCGCTCATCGTGATCCTTCCGGGGCCGGAGTCGGGGCCGGAGCTGGGGCCGGAGCTGGAGCTGGAGCTGGGGCCGGAGCTGGAGCTTTGGCCGGAACGGCGGCAACCGCTTCCAACGGGTAGTGGCAGGCCACGCGATGCCCGCCGGCCGATGACGCCGCCAGGCCGAAGGCCGGACGCTCCGAGGCGCACCGGTCCCGTTCCGCCGCGCTCCCGGCCGCCGCCCGCGGGCAGCGCGGCACGTACGGGCAGCCGGGCGGTGGCGCGAGCAGCGAGGGCGGGCTGCCCGGGATGGCGCGCAGCGGCGCGTCGTCGGTGTCGTCGAGCCGGGGCAGCGAGTCGAGCAGCCCGCGGGTGTAGGGGTGCGCGGGCGCGGTGAACAGCTGGTCCACCGGCGCCTGTTCCGCGGCCCGGCCGCCGTACATGACCAGCACCTCGTGGGCGACGCGGGCGACGACGCCCAGGTCATGGGTGATCATCACGACGCCGAGGCCGCGGTCGGCCTGGATGCGGGCGATGAGTTCGAGGATCTGCGCCTGCACGGTGACGTCGAGCGCGGTGGTCGGCTCGTCCGCGATCAGCAGGTCCGGTTCGCAGGCCAGCGCCATGGCGATCATGACGCGCTGCCGCATGCCGCCGGAGAACTGGTGCGGATGGTCCGCCGCCCGGCGGGCCGGCTCCGGGATGCCGACCTCGCCGAGCATCTCGACGGCCCGCCGCCGGCCGACCGCGCGGCTGGCCTTGAAGTGCACCCGGTAGTGCTCGGCCACCTGCTCGCCGACCGTGTAGTAGGGGTGCAGGCTGGACAGCGGGTCCTGGAAGATCATCGCCATCCGGCGGCCGCGCAGCCGGTTCAGTTCACGGTCGGGCAGCGCGGTGAGCTCCCGGCCGTCGAGCGCGATGGATCCGCTGACGGTCGCGTCCCGGTGCAGGCCCATGACGGCCAGCGAGGTGACGGACTTCCCGGATCCGGACTCGCCGACGATGCCCAGCGTGCGGCCCGCCTCGACGGTGAAGCCGATGCCGTCGACGGCGCGGACCGGGCCCGCCGGGGTGGGGAACGTGACCTGGAGGTCACGGACTTCGAGCAGGGGGCCTGGCGCGGCCATCAGTACCTCACTCTCGGGTCGAGAAGGGCGTAGAGGAGGTCGACGACCAGGTTGGCGATGACGATGAAGAACGCCGCCAGCAGGGTGACGCCGAGGATCACGGGTTGGTCGGAGCGGACCAGCCCGTCGTAGAAGAGCCGTCCGACGCCCGGCAGTCCGAAGATGGACTCGGTGATGACGGCGCCGGCCAGCAGGCCGCCGAGGTCCATCCCGAAGAGGGTGAGGATGGGCGTCATCCCGGAGCGCAGCCCGTGCTTGACGATGACGGTGCGCTCCGGCATGCCCTTGGCGCGGGCGGTGCGGATGTACGGCTCGGCCATCGCCTCGATCATCGAACTGCGGCTCTGCCGGGCGTACATGGCGGCGTAGAGCAGGGCCAGTGCCAGCCAGGGCAGGATCAGGTTGGAGGCCCAGTCGAGCGGGTCGGCGGTGAAGTCGGTGTACGTCGGGTACGGCAGCAGGCCGGCGATCCTGATCACGCCGTAGATCAGCATCACCGAGGTGAAGTAGACCGGCATGGAGGCCGCCGCGACCGCGCCCACCATCAGGGTGCGGTCGACGAGGGTGTCCTTGCGCAGCGCGGCCGTCACACCGGCGCCGAGGCCGAGCAGCAGCCACAGCGCGGACGCGCCGACGGCGAGCGAGACCGAGACCGGCAGCCGGTCCATCAGCAGGTCCCAGACCGGGACGGAGTTCTCGTAGCTGTAGCCGAAGCAGGGGAATCCGCAGTGCAGCGCGTGCGGCCCCTCCCCCAGGGTGCGGCCGGAGAAGATTCCGGTGAGGAAGTCGCCGAACTGCCGCCAGACCGGCTGGTCCAGGCCCATGTAGTGGCGGACCAGTTCGAGGCGCTCGGGACTGCAGCTCTTGCCGCAGGCGGCCGCGGCCGGGTCGGAGGGCAGGACGTAGAAGATGGTGAAGGTGATGGCGGAGATCGCGAAGAGCACGCCGGCGACTCCGGCGAACCGGCGGGCGAGGTAGAGGATCACCTGCGGCCTCCCCGGGGATCGAGGATGTCGCGCAGCGCGTCGCCGAGGAGGGTGAAGGCGAGGACGGCCAGGAAGAGGAAGAGGCTGGGGATGATGAAGTACATCGGGTCGGTCTCGTAGAACGCGACGCTGTCCGCGATCATCAGGCCCCAGGAGGGCGTGGGCGGCCGGACGCCGACGCCCAGATAGCTGAGGGCGGCCTCGGTGCTGATCATGCCGGGGATGAGCAGGGTGGTGTACGCGATGATCGGCCCGGAGACGTTGGGCAGGATCTCCCGGCCGAGGATGCGCCAGGCGCCGGAACCGCCCACCCGGGCGGCCTCGACGTATTCACGGTGCTTGACCGAGAGCGTCTCGCCGCGGACGACGCGGGCGATGCCGGGCCAGCCGAAGACGCCGATGATGGCGGTCATCAGGAAGATCCGGTTGACGTCCTGGGCCACCGACATCATCGCGATCATGAAGATGAGGGACGGGAAGGACATCGTCAGATCCATCAGACGGCTGAGCACGGCGTCGGTGCGGCCGCCGAAGTAGCCGGCGGCGATCCCGGTGGCGGTGCCCGCGAGGACGACCACCGCGGTGGCGCTGAGCGAGATCAGCAGCGAGACCTGGGCACCGTTGACGACCCGGGCGAACAGGTCGCGGCCGGTGACGGGTTCGACGCCCAGCCAGTGGTCGGGGCCGATTCCGCCGAGCGCCCCGAGCGGCAGGCCGCCGAGGTAGGGATCGACGGCGGTCTGGTCGAACTCGGTGGGCGACCAGCCGCCGAGCGCGCTGAGCAGCGGCGCGCCGGCGGCCATCACGACCAGCAGCGCCACGACCACCAGGCCGAAACGGGCGGCGGGCCGGCGGCTCAACTGCCGCCAGGCGAGCCGCCACGGCCCGTACCCGGGCGCGGCTCCGGGTGCCGCTTTCGGGGCGGGTTCAGGGGGAGGTACCCGGTCGGGCACCGTGAGGGTGGCCATCGCCGTACGCCCCTCAGCCCTGGCTCTTGGACGGGTCCTTGAGGCCGATGGCCGCGTAGTCGAGCTGGCCCGACCACACCGGGTGGCCGAAGGCGCCCGCGATGTTGGTGCCGACCAGCAGCGGCTTGCGCTCCAGCATCAGCGGCACGGCCGGGGACTTGGCCATGATCTGCGCGTCGAGGTCGATCCAGGCCTGGTTGGCCTTGGCCGCGTCGGACATCGCGGCGATCTCGTCCATCCGCTTCATGACCGCGTCGTCGCGGAACTGCGAGTAGTTGCCCTGGTTGCCCTTGTCCCTGATGGTGCGGCCGTCGAAGACGAAGGGCAGGAAGGTGGAGCCCGACGGGTAGTCGGGGCACCAGCCGGCCATCACCATGTCGGGCGCGCTCTTGATGTCGCCGATCGACTCGTAGTAGGCGGACGGGTCGACGGTGTTGATGGTGACCGCGACCCCGACCCGGGACAGACCCTGCTGGATCGCCTCGCCCCTGGTCTTGTCGCCGGTGGAGACGGTGAAGGTGGCCCCGAAGCCGCCGTCCTTGCCGGCCGCCTTCAGCAGGTCCTTGGCCTTGGCGACGTCGCCGGCCGGCGCGATCTTCAGGGTGTCGGCCTGCTTGGCGCCGGTGAGGGCCGGCGGCAGATAGGCGGTGGCGATGTCGTTGAGCGCGGGGCCGCCGGACGCGGTGAGCAGCGACGCCTTGTCGACCGCGTACTGCATGGCCTCACGGACCTTGGGGTCGTTGAACGGGGCCTTGCTGGTGTTGAGCTGCAGCATCCCGGTGCAGCCGGATGACTCGGCGATCAGCCGGCCCTTGACGTCGGCCTTGGGCAGCACCTTCGGCGCGCTCTCCGGCCGCATGTTGGACCACTCGATCGTGGAGGCGTCGCCGCCCGCGGAGGCGATGACGCGGTCGTCGACCTGGCCGCCCTTGAGCCCCTGGACGAACACGAAACGGTCCGGGTACGCCTTGCGGACGGTGTCGGTGGCGGCGTCCCAGTTCGTGTTGCGGACCAGGACCAGCTTCTTGCCCCGGTCGTAGCTCTCGACCTTGTACGGGCCGGAGGAGAACGGCCGGGCGTCGTACTGCGCGCCCTTCTCCTGGGCCTGCGGTACGGGCGAGAAGGTGGGCAGCGTGGCCGTGGAGGCGAAGTCGGCGACCGGGCGCTTGAGCTTGAAGACGATGGTGAGGTCGTCGGGGGTCTCGATGGAGCTGAGGTGCTTGCCCGTCAGGGGGCCCTGGTAGCCCTTGGTGTCGGCCAGGTACTGGGCGGCGTAGTCGGGTCCGCCGGTGAGGTCGGGGGAGAACGACCGCTCGACGTTGTACTTGACGTCCTTGGCGGTGATCGGGGTGCCGTCCTCGTACTTCAGGCCCTTCTTGAGGGTGAAGGTCCACACCTTGCCGCCCTCGGTGGGCGTGCCGAGGTCAGTGGCCAGGTCGGGGACGATCTCGCTGCCGGCCTTGCCGGGCTCGCTCTTGAAGGTGGTCAGGGTCCGGTAGAGCAGCCGGATCCCCATGTCCATGTTCGGCATCGTCCAGTTGCGGGCCGGGTCCAGGTGCGAGAAGTCCTGGTTGGACAGGACGGTGAGGGTGCCGCCCTTCACCGGGGTGCCGCCGACGACCTGACCTTCGTTGGCCGCTGCCGGGTTCTTCCCCTTGCCGCTCCGACTGCCCTTCGCATCGTCGGAACAGCCCGCGAGACCGAGGGTGAGGGACGCCAGGAGGGCGGTGGACAGGGCGAGTTGGGTGCGCTTGGTCATATGAGTCACTCCGCTGAGAAGAACGGCACTCTAAGATGTGACCCGTAACATAGTAATGTGAAATTGCACTGACAAGATGTGTGCGTCGCCGTTACCGACCCGTGTCCGAAGGAGCTCATCGATGAACGGAACCCCCGCCCGACTGCATACGGGAAGTCATGATCTGCCCACCTCGCCGGCGCTGGACGCCTTCATGGGCGCCGGCTGGGCCGCCACTCCGCTGCCCGACGGCACCCGCGTTCCCGCCTCGCACCTCACCCCTGCCCGCCGCGACCGGCTCTCCCCCCGCTTCCCCGGCGAGCGGCTCGTCGTCCCCGCCGGGCAGCTCAAGGCCCGCTCCAACGACGACGACTACCGCTTCCGCCCGCACAGTGCCTACGCCTGGCTCACCGGCCTGACCGGCGAGGACCAGCCCGGCAACGTCCTCGTCCTGGAGCCGTCCGGTCCCTCCGGGCACGAGGCCGTGCTGTATCTGCGGCCGCGCTCACCGCGCACCGAGGCCGGGTTCTACCGCGACCGCCGCTACGGGGAGTTCTGGGTCGGGCGCCGCCCCGACCTCGCGGAAGCCGAGCGGATGACCGGCATCCGGTGCGAGCACCTCGACGGGTTCGGCGCACTGCCGCCGGGCCGCGACGCCACGACGGACACCGAACTCGCCAGTGCGCTCTCGGAGTTGCGGCTGGTGAAGGACGCGTGGGAGGTCGGCCAGCTGCAACTCGCCGTCGACCACACGGTCGCCGGCTTCGAGGACGCCGTACGGTCCCTGCCGCGCGCCCTGCGGCACGCGCGCGGCGAACGCTGGATCGAGGGGGCGTTCAACCAGCGCGCCCGCGCCGAGGGCAACGGCACCGGGTACAACACCATCGCCGCGTCCGGCGCGCACGCCTGCGTACTGCACTGGATACGCAACGACGGCGCGCTGGACCCCACGCAACTGCTGCTGCTCGACGCGGGCGTGGAGGCCGACACCCTCTACACCGCCGACGTCACCCGCACGCTGCCGCTGTCCGGCATCTTCTCCCCCGTCCAGCGCCAGCTGTACGAACTGGTCCTGGCGGCCCAGGACGCCGGTATCGCGGCCCTCAAACCCGGCGCCAGCTTCCGGGACTTCCACCTCGCGGGCATGCGCGTCATCGCCGAAGGGCTCGCCGACTGGGGCGTGCTGCGGATCTCCGCCGACGAGGCGCTCGCCGAGGACAGCGGCCTCTACCGCCGCTACACGCTGTGCAACAGCGGCCACATGCTCGGCCTCGACGTGCACGACTGCGCCCAGGCCCGCGCCGAGACCTACCTCGACGCGGTACTGGAGGAGGGCCATGTCCTCACCGTCGAACCGGGCCTGTACCTCCAGCCCGACGACGAGACGCTGCCGCTGGAACTGCGCGGCATCGGCATCCGGATCGAGGACGACCTGGTCATCACGTCCGACGGGGCCCGCCTGATGTCGGGGGCACTGCCGCGCGATGTCGCGGGGATCGAGAGCTGGATGGGCGAGCTGCTCGGTTAGCGGGGGCGCCCTGCGGGGCTTTCGCCCTCGCCCCGCAGGGCAACCGGCCTAAGCCTTGCCGAGCTTGCGCTTGAGGACCGGCTCCGGCTTCGCCGCGGCCGGCTCCTCCTTGCCCACCGCCCACAGCGACCGCACATGCCCGAGGTGCCGGGCCATGCACTCCTCCGCGGCCTCCGCGTCCCCGAAAATCATCAGGTCGAGCAGCTCGATGTGCTCCTCGGCCGACGAGACCAGCTCGCCGCGCTCGTCCAGCCGCGTCAGCCCGTACAGCCGGGAGCGCTTGCGGAGATCGCCGACGGCCTCGACCAGCCGCTCGTTCCCGGCCAGGCCGAGGAGGGTGAGGTGGAAACGGCGGTCGGCCTCCAGATAGCCGATGAGGTCGTGCGCCCGGGCGGCGGCGACGATCTCCTCGGCGGCCGGCCGCAGTTCCTCCAGCTGTTCCGGGGTGGCGGTGCGGGTGACCCGGCCGACGGTCGGGACCTCGATGAGGGCGCGGATCTCGGTGTACTGGTCGAGGTCGCGCTCGTTCATCTCGGTGACCCGGAAGCCCTTGTTGCGCACCGGTTCGACCAGGCCCTCGCGCGCCAGGTCGAGCATCGCCTCACGCACCGGGGTGGCGGAGATGCCGAAGTCCGCGGCGAGGGCGGGCGCCGAGTAGACCACGCCGGGGCGCAGTTCACCGGCGATGAGCGCGGCACGCAGGGCGTGGCCCACCTGATCGCGCAGCCGCTCCTGCGCTGTGATCAGGTTGCGCTGCTTCAGGTCACCCATCGCTGTTCCTCCGTCATCGCGCGGAGCTCCAGCGTACAATGTCACGTTGCTTTCGCGGCCCGGAAGATCTCAGCAGCTACGGCGAGATCCTGCCACGCCATACCCGTGCCCTTGAAGAAGCGCGGGCGGCCCGCTTCAGGGCGCAGCCGGCCGGCGACGAGGTCGGCGAGGGTGCCCGCGAGATCCTCCGGCCGGTAGGCGCCCTCCGCGATCGGGACCAGGATGTCCCCCGCCTCGCGCAGCGCGGCCGACCGCGCCTCGACGACGACGGTGGCCCGGGTCACCAGCGCGGTGTCGGTCTCGCGGGCCGACGCTTCGTGCGAGCCGACGGCGACCACGGTCGTGTGCCCGGCGACGGTGCTGCCGTCGAACAGCGGAGTGCGGGCCGTGGTGCAGCAGATCACCAGGTCGGCCTTGGCCACCGCGTCGGGTCCGCCGGTCACGGCGTCCAGTCCGAGCCGGCGGGCGTGGGCCACCAGCGCCTGCGCGGGCTCGGGCCTGCGGGCGACCACGGTGAGCCGGGTCAGCGGCCGGACCGCGAGGGCCGCCGCCAGGTGCCCGTACGCCTGCGGTCCCGCTCCGAACAGGACGAGGTGCGAGGCGTCGGGCACGGCCAGGTGGCGGATCGCGACGGCGGACACCGCCGGGGTGCGCAGCGAGGTGAGGGCGGGCCCGTCGAGCAGCGCGACCGGCTGGAGGGTCGCGCCGTCGAGGAGGAGGTAGCTGCCGGTGATCCGGGGCAGCCCGCGGGCCGGGTTGCCCGGCGCCACCCCGGCGATCTTCACTCCAGCGAAGTCCTTCGTGGCGGCGGGCATCAGCAGCAACTCGCCGGCCGGGACCGGGACGCCGGTGCGCGGCGGCCCGGTCTCCGGGTCGAGCCCGCCGCGCAGCACCGCTTCGACGGCGTCCGCCGCGTCGGCGGGCCCGAGGAGCCGGGCGATGGCGGTGGCGTCGAGGTGCGGCAGTGTCACAGCGGTGGTCCCGTTCCCGGAAGGTCGTCGGAGGGCGGCACCGCGGCCCGGTGAGCCCCTTCCTCCCGACCGTACCCGCCGTCGGTGATCACAGCAGGAACCCGCCGGGGAAGGGGTCGGACGGGTCGAGGAAGTACTGGGAGGTGCCGGTGATCCAGGCGCGGCCGGTGACCGTGGGCACCACGGCGGGCAGCCCGCCGACCGTGGTCTCCTCGACGAGCCGGCCGGTGAAGAACGTTCCGATGAAGGACTCGTTGACGAAGTCGGTGTGCAGCGGGAGTTCACCACGCGCGTGCAGCTGCGCCATCCGCGCCGAGGTGCCGGTGCCGCACGGCGAGCGGTCGAACCAGCCGGGGTGGATGGCCATCGCGTGCCGGGACAGCCGCGCGTCGGAGCCGGGGGCGATCAGCTGGACGTGCTTGACCCCGTTGATGTCCGGGTCCTCCGGGTGCACCGGCCGGTCCGCCGCGTTGATGGCCTCCATGACGGCGAGCCCGGCGGCGAGGATGTCGTTCTTGCGCTCCCGGTCGAAGGGCAGCCCGAGGTCGGCCAGCGGCAGCATCGCGTAGAAGTTGCCCCCGTAGGCGAGGTCGTAGGTGAGCGTCCCGTGGCCGGGGACGTCGACCTTGAGGTCCAGGCCGGCGGAGAACGCCGGGACGTTCCGGAGGGTGACGGCGGTGGCCTCCCCGTCCTCGACCTGGACGTCGACGGTGACGAGCCCGGCGGGGGTGTCCAGCCGGACGGTGGTGACCGGTTCGGTGACCGGCACCATCCCGGTCTCGACGAGGACGGTGGCGACGCCGATGGTGCCGTGGCCGCACATCGGGAGGTAGCCGGAGACCTCGATGTACAGCACCCCGTAGTCCGCGTCGGGCCGCGTCGGCGGCTGCAGGATCGCGCCGCTCATCGACGAGTGCCCGCGCGGCTCGTACATCAGCAGCGTGCGCACCCGGTCGTGGTGCTCCATGAAGTACAGCCGGCGCTCGGCCATCGTGGCGCCGGGGATGACGCCCACGCCGCCGGTGATGACGCGGGTCGGCATGCCTTCGGTGTGCGAGTCGACGGCGTGGTAGATGTTCCGGCTGCGCAAGGGGTCCTCCTTCTCGTCGGAGTTCTCGTTGACTGGCTCATTGGCCAGCTCGTTGGCCAGCCCGTCGGCCAGCCCGTCGGCCTGCTCGTGGGTCAGCCGAGTCCTTCGGCCATCGCCTTCTCGGTCGCGGCGCGGACCACGGCCTCGATGTCGGCCGGGAGCGGGGAGCGCGGCGGACGGACCGGGCCGCCGGGCCGGCCCACGAGGTCCATGGACACCTTGATGGCCTGGACGAACTCGGGCTTGGAGTCCCAGCGCAGCAGCGGGTGCAGCGCGCGGTAGAGCGGCACGGCGGTGTCGAGGTCGCCGGAGAGCGCCGCCCGGTACAGGGTGGCGCAGGCCTCGGGGAACGCGTTGGGGTAGCCCGCGATCCAGCCCACGGCGCCCGCGATGCCGAGTTCGAGCAGGACGTCGTCGGCCCCGACCAACAGATCCAGTCCGGGGGCGAGTTCGGCGATCTCGTAGGCCCGGCGGACATCGCCGGTGAACTCCTTGACCGCGACGATGCTGCCCTCGTTGTAGAGCTCGGCGAGCAGCTGCGGAGTGAGGTCGACCTTGGTGTCGTACGGGTTGTTGTACGCGACGACCGGCAGCCCGGCCCTGGCCACCTCGGCGTAGTGCGCGCGCACCGCCCGCTCGTCGGCGCGGTAGGCGTTGGGCGGCAGCAGCAGGACGGAGCCGGCACCGGCCTCTCCGGCCTGTTCGGCCCAGCGGCGGGCCTCGTCGCTGCCGTAGGCGGCGACACCGGGCATGACGCGGTCCCCGTCACCGGCCGCCTCGACGGCGGTACGGACGACCCGGGCCCGCTCGTCGTCGGTCAGGGTCTGGTACTCCCCCAGGGAGCCGTTGGGAACGACACCGTCGCAGCCGGACTCGATGAGCCAGGCGACGTGCTCGGCGTAACCGTCGTGGTCCACGCGCAGGTCGGCATGGAACGGGAGGGCGGTGGCGACCATGATGCCGTGCCAGGGCTGGTCGCGGGGCGGGGTGTTCGTGGTCACGGTGGTTCTCCCTTAGTGAGATGTGACATTTTACTGTGTCGTGGACGGAGACCACAAGAGGCTCACCGAGGAGAGTCCTACGGTTCTTCCGTGCTCACGAGCGGGGCGGCCCGTCCGGACCGGACAGAGCCGCCGGTCGGGACAGGGCGGCCAGCGGAACGGGACACGACAGCGGTCGGCGGTCGGGGCCGGCGTCCGCATCTGCGTCTGCGTCCGCATCTGCGTCTGCGTCTGCGTGCGAGTCGGCGCGCGCCAGGCAGTCGACCGCCGGGCCGCACATCCGGCCCTGGCACCAACCCATCCCGGCGCGGGTGAACAGCTTGACGGTGCGGGCGTCATGGGCGCCGAGATCGGTGACCGCCGCGCGGACCTCCCCTGCGGAGACCTCCTCGCAACGGCACACATCGGTGTCGTCGCTCAGCCAGTCCGGCCAGCCGGGGCCCGGCCGGTGGGCGGCGGCCATGACCGCCGCGAAGGCCCGCAGCCGGGCTCGGGTACGGCGCAGCGCGACCGCCCGCCGGGCGTCGGGGCGTACCGCGGAACGCGACACGGCCGCGATGGCGAAGGCCGCCAGTTCCCCCTCGGCGAGGGCGAGTTGGGCGCCGCCCACTCCTCCGGCCTCGCCGGCCGCCCAGACGCCGGGCACCGAGGTCCGCTGGCTGTCGTCGAGAGCGAGCGCGTACGTGCCGTCGGGGGTGCGGTGGGTGGCGCAGCCGAGTCCGGTGGCCAGCTCCAGCTGCGGCACCAGACCGTGGCCCACCGCGAGCGCGTCGCAGGCGATGCGGCGGCCGGTGCCCGGCACGGGACGCCAGTCGCGGTCCAGCCGGGAGACGGTGACGGCCTCCACCCGGTCGGTGCCGTGAGCCTCGGTCACCGCGCTGCGGGTGCGCGGGCGCAGGCCGTGGCGCAGCAGGGCGGCGCCGTGCACCGCGCCTTCGAGCAGCTTGCCGGGGTTGGCGGCCAGCGTCCGGGGGCTTCCGGCGTACGCGGTGTACCCGGCCGCCTCGACGACGGCGGGCACCTTCGCGCCCGCGGCGGCCAGCGAGCCGGCGACCGCCAGCAGCAGCGGGCCGCTGCCCGCGACGACGATCCGCCGTCCGGGCAGCACCAGGCCGGACTTGAGCATCGCCTGGGCGCCACCCGCACCGACCACCCCGGGCAGCGTCCAGCCGGGGAACGGCAGTTGGCGCTCGTAGGAGCCGGTGGCCAGCAGCAGTGCGCGTGACGTCACGGCCGCCCGGCCCTGCTCCGGCCCGTCAGGACCGGTCACGGCATGCACCGTCCACGCCGTCGAACTGCCGCGTTCCACCGTCCACACATGGTGGTGGGTCAGGTGCCGGACCTTGCCGGTCCCGGTGTGCCGGCCGAGCCGTCGCACCAGCGCGGCGAAGGCGGCCCAGCCGTGGTGCAGCGCCTCGGGGCGCGCGGCGCCGAGTCCCGGCGCGGGATGGCGGTAGTACTGACCGCCGGGGGCGGCGGCCGCGTCGAGCACGACGACGCTCAGCCCGAGATCGGCCGCGGCCACGGCGGCCGAGAGCCCGGCGGGGCCCGCGCCCACGATCGCGAGGTCGTACTCCGGAGGTACCGGCGGCTCAGACGGCGAGATCGGCACGGCCGTGGCCCTCCTGCGTGGTGACGAGATCGCCCGGACGGGCCGGGACCAGGCAGGCCCGCTGGTTCGGGGCGCCGTTGACGGTGGCGAGGCAGTCGAAGCAGGAGCCGATGCCGCAGAAGGCGCCGCGCGGGCGGCCGTTCACCCGGGTGGTACGCCAGGCGAGGATGCCGGCCGACCACAGGGCGGCGGCGATGCTCTGGCCCGGCAGCGCGGGCAGGACGCGGCCGTCCATCGTGATCTCGAACGACGGCTCGGGGGTGGCCCCGGCCAGCTCGACGGGGTTACGCGCCATCGTCATGTCCTCTCGGGTCCGCGGGTCCGCCCGGTTCCCCGCCGGGAATCGGGTCCGCGGCGGGAAAAGCGGTCGGGGCGGAACGGTGCCAGGTCCAGGGCGGGCCGCTGGCCCCGGATCGCGGCGGTGAGCAGCAGTCCGGTCGCGGGCGCGAGTCCGATGCCGGCGCCCTCGTGGCCACAGGCGTGGAAGAGGCCGGGGGCGCGCGGGTCGGGCCCGATCGCGGGCAGATGGTCCGGCAGATAGGGCCGGAAGCCGTGATAGGCGCGCATCACCCGGACCCCGGCCAGCACCGGGAAGAGCCCGGCGGCCCCGGCCGCGAGCCGGCGCAGCACCTCGACCCGCAGCGTCCGGTCGAAGCCCACCCGCTCCCGGCTGGCGCCGATGAGCACCGGTCCCGAGGGGGTGCCCTCGACCACCGGTGACGTCTGCAGGGCCGCGGAGCCGCTCGCCACATCGGCGACGTAGTCGGCGGCGTAGACCTTGTGCCGGACGATGCGGGGCAGCGGTTCCGTGACGAGGACGAAGCCGCGCCGGGGCATGACCGGCAGGTCCACCCCGGCCAACGCGGCGAGTTCGCCGCCCCAGGTGCCGGCCGCGTTGACCACGGCGGGTGCCGACAGTTCACCGCGGTCGGTGCGCACCCCGCGGACCGCGCCGCCAGGGCCGGTCAGGACGGCGGTGACCTCTTCGCCGAGACACAGCAGCGCGCCGGCGCGCCGGGCGGCGCGCAGCAGATGGGCGGCGGCCAGGGCGGGCTGGACCTGGGCGTCCTGCGGGTAGTGGAAGGCGCCGGCGAGGCCGGGCGCCAGATGCGGTTCGAACTCGTGCAGCCGGTCCGCCGGCACCCGGGCCGCGGTGACACCCGCTGCCGTCTGCTGGGCCGCGAACGTGCTCAGGGCGTCCAGGCGGGCCTCGTCGGACGCTACGACGAGGCCGCCCTTGGACTCGAACTCGATCTCCGGTGGGAGTTCGTCGGCGAGCTCGCGCCAGAGCCTGGTGGACAGCAGCGCAAGGTCGAGTTCAGGGCCGGGCTCCTTGTCGGAGACCAGCAGATTGCCTTCACCGGCGCCCGTGGTGCCGCCCGCGACGGAGCCGCGGTCGACCACGGCGACGGACAGTCCGGACCGGGAGGCGTAGTAGGCGCAGGCCGCGCCGACCACCCCGGCCCCGACGATGACGACGTCCAGCGAGTGTCTCGTGAGCACGGCAGTAATATGTCACATGGCTTACGCGGTGCCAAGGGACGCCGCGGGATCCCGTCCGCGCACGCTTCCCGCGCTACGCCAGGACGGCGATCCCGTCGAGTTCCACCAGCGCTTCCTCGTCCCACAGCCGGACCACCCCGACGACCGCCATCGCCGGATAGTCGCGGCCCGCCAACGACCGCCACAACCGCCCGAGTTCGGCGGCGTGCTCCCGGTAGGCGGCGACGTCGGTGGTGTGGACGGTGATCCGGGCGAGGTCGGCGGGGCCGCCGCCCGCTGCGGCCAGCGCCGCCAGCAGATTGGTGAGCGCCAGCTCGAACTGGGCGGGCAGCGTGTCGCCGACGATCTTGCCCGCCTGGTCGAGGGCGGTCTGGCCGGCCAGGAAGACCATCGTGCGGCCGGTCGCGGTGACGGCGTGGCTGAAGCCGGTGGGCGGCGACAGCTCGCCCGGGTTGATGCGCCGCAGGCTCATCGGTACAGCTCCTTCGCGATGATGGTGCGCTGGACCTCGGTGGCACCTTCGTAGATACGCGGCGCCCGCACTTCACGGTAGAGGTGTTCGAGCAGATGGCCGCGTTCGAGGGCGCGGGCGCCATGGATCTGGACCGCGCGGTCCACGGCGAACTGCGCCGTCTCGGTCGCGTACAGCTTCGCCATCGCCGACCGCTTGGCGATATCCGGCGCCCCGCTGTCGTACGCCTCCGCCGCGGCGTAGACGAGCAACCGTGCGGCCTCCGTGCGGGTCGCGGTCTCCGCCAGCGCGTGGGACACCGCCTGCAGATCCTTCAGCGGCCCGCCGAAGGCGGTGCGTCCGCCCGCGTGCTCGGTGGCGGCGTCGAGCGCGGCCTGCGCCATGCCGACGGCGAACGCCCCGACGCTGGGCCGGAACAGGTTCAGGGTGCCCATGGCGACCCGGAAGCCCCGGCCCGGCTCGCCCAGCAGATCGCCGGGGCCGACCGGGACGCCGTCGAAGGCGAGCCGCCCGATGGGGTGCGGGGAGAGCATGTCCAGATGCTCACCGGACAGCCCCGGCCGGTCGGCGGGGACGAGGAACGCCGTCACCCCGCGCGACCCCGCGCCGGGTGTGGTGCGGGCGAAGACTGTGTAGAAGTCGGCCTGCGGAGCGTTGGAGATCCAGCACTTCTCGCCGGTCAGCCGCCATCCCGTGCCGTCCGGCTCGGCGGCCAGCTCCAGCGCCGCCGCGTCGGAGCCGGCGGCGGGTTCGGTGAGCGCGAAGGCGGCGACGGCCCGGCCCGCCGTGACCTCCGGGATCCAGCGGGCGGCCAGCTCGGCGTTGTGCAGCACCGGGTGCGCGCCCAGTCCCTGCAGGGCGAGGGCCGTCTCGGCCTCGGTGCATTCACGGGCCAGCGATTCCCGCAGCAGGCACAGGTCCATCGCCGACACCTTGCCGCCGGGCGGGAAGACCCGTTCCAGCAGCCCGAGTTCGCCCAGTTCCGCGAGCAACGGGCGGTTGACCCGGCCGGGTTCGCCCGCCTCGGCCAGCGGCCGCAGCCGGCCCGCCGCGAGGGAACGGACCTCGGCGCACCACTTCAGCTGTTCCGGGTCGAGAGCGAACGCGGGCATCCGGCGCCTCCAAGCGGTATCGCGTACCGTTGACTGTCGTCAGCAACACGTTACGCTGAATTCGTCCGCTCTCAGGTGCCAACGAAGGCGGTACCGCCATGGACCTGCTGCCATCCGCCCACGTGGACACCTTCGCGCGGGACCATCTCCCGCCGCGCGACCAGTGGCCGGAACTCGCCTTCGAGCTGCCCGCGCTGCACTACCCCGACCGGCTCAACTGCGCGGCCGAGCTGCTGGCCGGCGGCAGCCCCGGCGCCCCCTGTCTGCGCACCCCCGGCGGCGAGGTCTGGTCCTACGAGGACCTGAACGCCACCGCCGCGCGTATCGCGCACGTCCTGGCCGACGACCTCGGGGTGCGGCCCGGCAACCGGGTCCTGCTGCGCGGCCCGACCACCCCGTGGCTGGTGGCCTGCTGGTTCGCGGTGCTCAAGGCGGGTGCGGTGGCCGTGACCGTACTGGCCGCGCAGCGTTCAGGGGAGCTCGCGACGATCTGCGACATCGCGGCCGTCCGGCACGCGCTGTGCGATCTGCGGTCGGTGGACGACCTGGCCAAGGCCGAGATCCCGGACCTGCGGATCACCACGTACGGCGGAGAGGCGCCCGAGGACCTGTTGCGCCGGGCCGCCGACAAGCCCGACCACTTCACCGACGTCGCCACCTCGTCCGACGATGTCGCGCTCATCGCCTTCACCTCGGGGACCACCGGCCGCCCCAAGGGCTGTATGCACTTCCACCGCGACGTCCTGGCCATCGCCGACACGTTCTCCGCCCAGGTGCTGTGCCCACGCGCCGACGACGTCTTCGCGGGCAGCCCGCCGCTCGGCTTCACCTTCGGCCTCGGCGGGCTGGTGATCTTCCCGATGCGGGCCGGGGCGTCCAGCGTGCTGCTGGAGCAGGCCGGACCGGAGCAGTTGCTGGCGGCCGTCGCCCGGCACCGGGTGAGCGTGCTGTTCACGGCGCCGACGGCGTACCGGGCGATGCTCGGTCACCTGAATGACGCAAGCAGCTCCGCCTCGTACGATGTCTCGTCGCTGCGGCGCTGCGTTTCGGCGGGTGAGAATCTGCCCGCGGCCACCTGGCAGGCGTGGCACGACCGCACCGGTCTGCGCATCATCAACGGCATCGGCGCCACCGAGCTGCTGCACATCTTCATCTCCGCCGCCGACGACGCCATCCGCCCCGGCACCACGGGCCTGCCGGTGCCCGGCTACCGGGCGCGGATCGTCGACGCCGCCGGGGAGCCGGTCCCCGACGGCGAGCCGGGGCTGCTCGCGGTGCGCGGCCCGACGGGCTGCCGCTACCTCGCCGACGAGCGTCAGACCGTGTACGTGCAGGGCGGCTGGAACCTCACGGGAGACACCTATGTCCGTGAACCCGACGGCTACTTCCGCTATGTGGCCCGCGCCGACGACATGATCATCTCGGCGGGCTACAACATCGCGGGCCCGGAGGTCGAGGAGGCGCTGCTGCGGCACCCCGACGTCAGTGAGGCGGCCGTCATCGGCGTCCCGGACGAGGAGCGCGGCCAGATCGTCCGCGCCTTCGTCGTCCTGCGCGACGGCGTACCGCGCGGCACGGCCACGGTGGGGGCGCTGCGCGACTTCGCCAAGGGCGTGATCGTGCCCTACAAGTGCCCGCGCGACATGGTCTTCCTGGACGCCCTCCCCCGCACTCCCACCGGGAAACTGCAGCGCTTCCGGCTGCGCGACCTAGAGTGATCATGTGACCGAGCACACCCCCAGTTCGCTGATCGTGACCTTCTTCGGCGCCTACGGGCGCGCCGAACTGGACGGCCGGGTACCGGTCGCCGCCCTCATCCGGCTGATGGGCGCGGTGGACGTCGACCCGCAGTCGGTCCGCTCGGCCGTCTCCCGGCTCAAGCGGCGCGAGCTGCTGGTCCCGGACCGTGTCGGCGGCGCCGCCGCGTACGCGCTCTCCGACGACGCCCGCCAGCTCCTCGCCGACGGCGACCGCCGCATCTACGGCGGCCCCGGCTCTGCCGAAGGCGACGGCAACAGCGACGGCGACGGCTCCTGGGTGCTCGCCGTCTTCTCCGTCCCCGAGACCGAGCGCCACAAGCGCCATCTGCTGCGCTCCCGGCTGGCCCGGCTCGGCTTCGGCAGCGCGGCGCCCGGCGTCTGGATAGCCCCGGCCCACGTCCAGGAGGAGGCCCGCCACACCCTGCGCCGCCTCGAACTCGACTCCTACGTGGACCTCTTCCACGGCACGCACCTCGGCTTCGAACCGACCGCCACCGCCGTCCGCCGCTGGTGGGACCTCGACGCCATCGCGAAGCTCCACCGCACCTTCCTCGACGCCCACGAGCCGGTGCTCGACCGCTGGTCCCGGCGTCCCGACGTACCCCCGCGCGACGCCTTTCCCGACTACCTCCGCGCCCTCGACTCCTGGCGCCAACTCCCCTACGCCGACCCCGGCCTCCCCACCGCCCTGCTGCCCCCCGACTGGCCGGGCGCCCGCGCCTCCCAGGTCTTCACCGAACTGCACCAACGCCTGCACGCAGCAGGTGCCGCCTTCGTCCGCGCGGCTCCCGGGCCCGCCTGAGCGGGCCGGGGAACCGTCGGGTACCGCACACCGTCTCCCGCCCCATGCGGACACCTTCACCACCCGGCAGGTTCACGCCCTTCGGCTCCCGCCACCGCATGGCCGCCTGGGCACTCGCGGGAATCCACGGTGCGCTCGCCGGCTTTCTCGCCGCCTACCTGGTCCTGCTGGCCCCGGTCTCGTGCCATGCCGGGACGGGCCCGGGTCCCGACCTCCTGCGGCTGTTCGTCCACACCCCGGCGATCCTGATCGCGGCCGTCGCGACCGCGCTCGGCACCTTCGCCCTGGCGGTGCGCATCACCCTCTCCGCGCCCCTGGCCGTCCGGCTGACCGTGCCGCCCTTGCTGCTCTGCACGGCGCTCGCGCTGCTCGTCTGGGCCGACTTCGCGTGGTTCGGAGCGGTCGCCGGGGTACCCAACCCCGGGCTCTGCCCCGCGGACAACGTCCCTCCGTGGTGGCCGCACTGGATACCGGCCTGAGCGCGGGTGCCGGGGCAGGTGATGTCGGCGCCGTCGGCGTATCCATGCCGTGCGCAGCGCCGATGGCTGACCGTGCCACCCCTCATCGACGGGTGCATGATGAAGGCATGAGCGACCGCGACGATTTCCTGGCGTGGGTGAAGACCGACCTGTACGAGGCGGAACGTGCGCTGCACAACGGCGATCCGGCTCCCCGCCGGGCGCTCTGGTCACGCAACGAGCCCGTCAGCGTCCTGGGGGCGTGGCGCAATGCCAACGGTCAGCAGGAGATCGACCAGCTCTTCAGCTCCCTCGGGAAAAGCTTCTCCGACTGCACTTCGTACGTGTTCGAGCTGCAGGCGTACGACGTTCTGGGCGACATGGCCTACACGGCGGGTCTCGAGCACACGTCCGCCTCCGTCGACGGACAGCCGCGCACCTACACGTTGCGTGCCACCCAGGTGTACCGCCGCGAGGACGGCGAGTGGCGGGTGGCCCATCGGCACGGCGACACCGTGACCGAGTGACGGCCGGGTGACGTTCGCGGGCCGAGCGCGGTACCCGGCCGGGGAGGCCGGGTACCGCGCTCGGTCATGACTGCGGAGAGTGCGGCGCGGTCAGCCCTCGGCCGGGAGCTCGTAGACGTTCTTCGGGGTGATGATCGAGGTGATCGCCTTCGCGAAGAGCGTGCTCGGCTCGAAGCCGTCGTGCAGGATGTCGGTGTTGAGCAGGATCACCATGGTGGCGTCCTGCTTCGGCAGGTACATCGTCACGCTCTCGTAGCCCGGCAGCGAGCCGTTGTGCCCGATCCAGCCATGGGTGTTGAAGAGGCCCAGGCCGTACGCGGCACCGTCGAACCCGGGTACCGGGATGAACTTCTCCCGCTGCGCCTGGGTGGCCGGGGTGAGCAGCGTGCCGGTGGCGACCACCTTCGCCCAGTGGTGCAGGTCGTGCAGGTCGGAGATGATCGAGCCGGCCGCCCACCCCCAGCTCGGGTTCCAGTTCGTCGCGTCCTCGACATCACCGGTCAGCGTCTGGTTCGTGTACCCGTGCGCGTGCGGCGACGGGAACTCGGCGCCCTTCGGGAGGAACGTGTGGTTCAGGTGGGCCGGCCCGGTGACGCGCTTCTGGATGAACTCGGCGAGCGGCATCCTGCCGAGCTTCTCCACGAGCAGACCGAGCAGGATGTAGTTGGTGTTGGAGTACTGGAACTCCGTACCCGGGGGGAAGACGTTCGGGTTGCTGAAGGCGTAGGCCAGCAGTTCCTTCGGGGTGAACTGCCGGGTCGGGTCGCTGAACAGCGCCCGGGCGAAGTCCGGGTCGGCGCTGTACGAGAACAGGCCGCTGCGCATCTCCAGCATCTGGCGGACGGTGATGTGCTCGCCGTCGGGCACGCCGTGGAGGTAGGTGGAGATCGGCTTGTCCAGTTTGACCAGCCCCTGGTCGACCAGCTCCAGGACGGCCGTGGCGGTGAAGGTCTTGGTCTCGCTGCCGATCCGCATGTTGAGGTCGGGCTTCATCGGCGCGCCGGTCGCCTTGTCGGCCACCCCCGTCGACCGGATGTAGCTGCCACGGCCGGGCAGCCACAGACCGACGGTCACGCCGGGGACGCGGGCCTCCTTGCGCACGTCCTCGATCGCCTTGTTGAGGCGGGCCACGAGCTTGGGGTCCAGGCCTTGCGGCGGGCAGTCGTCGGCAGACGGGTCGACGGCGGTGACCGCGGCCGTGGGCGGGGCGGCCTGGGCCGCGGACGACGTCAGGGTGAGCGGGACCAGGGTGGAGAGGGCGAGGAGGGCGGTGGCGAGTCGGCGGGTGGGGGCACGACGCATGGCGGGATGCCTCTTCCAGAGGTGAGGGACCCTGCGAGGCCAAGATGACTTATCGCACCGGCCGGGACCCCGCGCCCACGGTCACCACCCGGCAAGTCCACCCGTACGGCCCCGGGGCCCGGCCTCCTGCGGTGGTCCGTCCGCACCGCTCGTTGATCAACGCACCTGGAGTGTGAGGGGCGGCTGATGCACCTGGCGTGTGAGCCTCGGCTGATGCGGCTAGAGCGTGAGCCGGGGCTTCGGGGCGTCCGTGCGGCCGCTCGGGGGGCGGCGGCTGCCTGCCGCGTACTGCTGCGGCCAGGGGGCGGCCGGGCCGCGGTAGTTCTGTTCGGCTGCGGCGTGCAGGGTCCAGTTCGGGTCGTAGAGGTGGGGGCGGGCCAGCGCGCAGAGGTCGGTGCGGCCGGCCAGGAGAAGGGAGTTGACGTCGTCCCAGGAGGAGATGGCGCCGACGGTGATGACGGGGACGCCGAGCTCGTTGCGGATGCGGTCGGCGAACGGGGTCTGGTACGAGCGGCCGTACCGAGGGCGCTCGTCGGCGACGACCTGGCCGGTGGAGACGTCGATGGCGTCGGCTCCGTGGGCCGCGAAGGCGCGGGCGATGGCGACGGCGTCGTCCTCGGTGGTGCCGCCCGGCGCCCAGTCGGTCGCGGAGATACGGACGGTCATCGGGCGGTCCTGCGGCCAGACGGCCCGGACCGCGTCGAAGACCTCCAGCGGGTAGCGGAGCCGCCCGTCGAGGTCGCCGCCGTAGGCGTCGGTGCGGTGGTTGGTGAGCGGGGAGAGGAAGGACGAAAGCAGATAGCCGTGCGCGCAGTGCAGTTCCAGCAGGTCGAAGCCGGCGCGGGCGCCGCGCGCGGCGGCCGCCGTGAACTCCTCTCGGACGGCGGCGAGACCGGCCGAGTCGAGCTCGCCCGGCACCTGGTTGACGCCCGGCCGGTAGGACAGCGGGGAGGGGGCGACGAGCGGCCAGTTCCCGTCCGGGAGCGGTTCGTCCATGCCCTCCCACATGAGGCGGGTGGAGCCCTTGCGCCCGCTGTGGCCGAGTTGCAGGCCGATGGCGGCGGACGACTGCGTGTGGGCGAAGTCGGTGACGCGCCGCCAGGCCGTCTCGTGCTCGTCGGTGTACAGGCCGGCGCAGCCGGGGGTGATGCGGCCGTTCGGGCTGACGCACACCATCTCGGTCATGACGAGGCCGGCGCCGCCGAGTGCCCGCGCGCCGAGGTGCACGAGGTGGAAGTCGCCAGGGGTGCCGTCCACGGCCGAGTACAGGTCCATCGGCGAGACGACGACGCGGTTGCGCAGGGTCAGTGCGCCGAGCCGGAAGGGGGTGAACATCGGCGGGGTTGCGGGTTCGGTGCCGAAGTCCCGTTCCACGGCGTCGGTGAAGCCCCGGTCGCGCAGCCGCAGATTGTCATGGGTGACGCGGCGGCTGCGGGTGAGGAGGTTGAAGGCGAACTGCAGCGGCGGCTGTCCGGTGTACTGCGCGACCTGCTCGAACCATTCGAGGCTGGCGCGGGCCGCGCGCTGGGTGCTTTCGACGACGGGTCTGCGCTCGGTTTCGTACGCCGTCAGCGCGGCCGGCACGTCCGGCTGCTCCTGCAGGCAGGCGGCGAGCGCGAGCGCGT
Source organism: Streptomyces sp. H39-C1 (assembly GCF_027158125.1). Lineage (NCBI taxonomy): Bacteria > Bacillati > Actinomycetota > Actinomycetes > Kitasatosporales > Streptomycetaceae > Streptomyces > Streptomyces sp. H39-C1. Next base: position 163,919 of record NZ_JAPVLS010000004.1, on the reverse strand, counting down.
CCTCCATGGCGAGTTTGGTGCCTGAGCCGATGGAGAAGTGCGCGGTGTGGGCGGCGTCGCCGATCAGTACGGTCCGCTCATGCCACCACCGCTCGTTGACGACGGTGGTGAACGCGCCCCAGCGCGAGCGGTTGCCGTGCAGCGCGTGGCCGTCCAGGCAGCCGGCGAAGAGCTTCTCGCAGCGGGCGATCGACTCCGCCTCGTCGAGCCGGTCGAACCCCGCGCGCAGCCAGACGTCCTCCCGCATCTCGACGATGAACGTGCTGGCGCCCTCGCGGTACGGATACGCGTGCCCCTGCATGACGCCGTACTCGGTCTCGGCGATCTCGAATCGGAAGGCGTTCAGGGGGAGGTCGCTGCCGAGCCAGATGTAGCGGCAGCGGTGGCCGGTGAGCCGCGGCCGGAAGACATCGGCGTGCGAGGCGCGGGTGGTGCTGTTGGCACCGTCGGCGGCGATGACGAGGTCGTGGGTCGCGGCGAGCTCCACGGCGGCGGGGCCGGTCTCGCGCAGCCGCAGCTCGACGCCGAGGTCACGGCACCGCTGGTGCAGGATCGTCAGCAGCCGGCGCCGGTCGAGGGCGGCGAAGCCGTGCCCGCCGGAGGTGACCACCTCGCCGCGGAAGTGCACGTCGATGTCGTCCCAGCGGGTGAACTCCGCCTGCAGGGCGCGGAAGACGACCGGGTCCGCGTGCTCGATGCCGCCGAGCGTCTCGTCGGACAGGACGACGCCGAAGCCGAAGGTGTCGTCGGGGGCGCCGCGTTCCCAGACGGTGATGTCGCGCGCGGGGTCGAGGCGCTTGAGCAGGGCGGCCGCGTACAGGCCGCCGGGGCCGCCGCCGATGACCGCGATCCGCATGGCTAGCGCCCTTCCCAGCGGGGCGGGCGCTTCGCGGTGAACGCGGCGTGGAATTCGGCGTAGTCGGCGCTGGTCATGAGCAGTGCCTGGGCGGCGGCGTCCATTTCGACGGCGGCCGCCAGCGGCATGTCGAGCTCGGCGGTGAGCAGCGCCTTGGTCTGCTGGTAGGCGAGCGAGGGGCCGGCGGCCAGCCGTTCGGCCAGCGCGGCGGCCACGGCGTCGGCCTCTCCTTCGGCCGCCGTCTGGCTGACCAGCCCGATGCGCTCCGCCTCTTCGGCACCGACCGTCTCGCCGAGCATCAGCAGCCGGGTGGCGTGGCCGAGCCCGACCATGCGGGGCAGGAGGTACGCGGCCCCCATGTCGGCCCCGGCGAGCCCGACCCGGGTGAAGAGGAACGCGAACCGGGCCGTCGGCTCGACGATCCGGAAGTCGGCGGCCAGGGCGAGCACGGCACCCGCGCCCGCCGCGATCCCGTGCACGGCGGCGATGACGGGGAACGGTGCCTCGCGGATCGCCCGCACGACCTGGCCCGTCATCCGGTTGAAGCCGAGCAGCTCGCCTGTGCCCATGCCGAGGGTGGCGCCGATGATCTCGTCCACGTCACCACCGGAGCAGAAACCGCGGCCCGCACCGGACAGCACCAGCACCCGGGTCTTCCCGTCGTGCGCCAGCTCGGCGAGCAGGTCCCGGAGGTCGGCATAGGAGCCGAAGGTGAGGGCGTTCAGCTTGTCGGGGCGGTCGAGGGTGACGGTGACGACGCCACCGGCGCGCTCCACCCGCAGGTGTTTCCACTGGCCGGTGGGGCTCGCTGAGCTCGGATAGGGACTCAAGGCACGTCCTCCTTGGCGGGGGGAGGGGGTGCGGACGCCCGCAGAGCGAAGTTATCACTCATCTGTGACCGCCGTCACGATTGCGAGATATCGGCGGCGGTGCCGCTGGATCCGCGCGGGCGCCCCGAGCGGGTGCCGCCGGGATCCGCGCGGGCGGCGGGGCGGACCACCGGGATCCGGGCCGCGCCGTCAGGCCAGCGTGGCCACCAGGATCGCCTTGATGGTGTGCATCCGGTTCTCCGCCTGGTCGAACACGACGGAGTGCGCGGACTCGAAGACCTCGTCGGTGACTTCGAGCGAGGTCAGGCCGTGCCGCTCGTAGATCTCCTGGCCGATCTTCGTCCCGAGGTCGTGGAAGGCCGGCAGGCAGTGCAGGAACTTCACGTCGGCGTTGCCGGTGGCGCGGAGCACGTCCATGGTCACCGCGTACGGGCCGAGCAGTTCGATCCGCTCGTCCCAGACCTCCTTGGGCTCCCCCATCGACACCCACACATCGGTGTGGACGTAGTCCACGCCGCGCACGCCCTCAGCGACGTCCTCGGTGAGGGTGACGCGCGCGCCGGTGGTCTCCGCCAGCCGGCGGGCCTCGGCGACCACCGAGTCCTGCGGCCACAGCTGCCGGGGCGCGACGATCCGGACGTCCATACCGAGCAGCGCGCCCGTGATGAGCAGCGAGTTGCCCATGTTGTAGCGGGCGTCGCCGAGGTAGGCGTAGGCGGTCTCGCCGAGCGGCTTGTCGGTGTGCTCGGACATGGTGAGCACATCGGCGAGCATCTGGGTCGGGTGCCACTCGTCGGTGAGACCGTTCCAGACCGGCACACCCGCGTACTGCGCGAGTTCCTCGACGATCGCCTGTCCCGCGCCCCGGTACTCGATGCCGTCGAACATCCGCCCGAGCACCCGCGCGGTGTCCTTGGCCGACTCCTTGTGCCCGATCTGCGAGCCGGAGGGGTCGAGGTAGGTGGTGCTCGCGCCCTGGTCGGCGGCCGCGACCTCGAACGAACAGCGGGTCCTGGTCGAGGTCTTCTCGAAGACCAGCGCGATGTTCTTGCCGGCCAGCCGCCGGACCTCGGTCCCCGCCCGCTTGGCCGACTTCAGCTCGGCCGCCAGCTCCACCAGGTGGCGGAACTCCTCGGGGCTGAAGTCCAGCTCCTTGAGGAAATGACGACCCTTGAGGTCGATGGCCATGGGGACTCCTAGGTAGCGGCAGAGGGGAGGACCTTGGAAGTCTATACGATCAATGACATGTTTATACAGATCTGCTTTTCCGTGCCTAGACCGCCTCGCGTTCGATGGGACAGCTCATACAGCGCGGGCCGCCGCGCCCCCGGCCCAGCTCGCTCCCCGGGATCTCGATCACCTCGATACCGCACTTGCGCAGGAAGGTGTTGGTCGTGACGTTCCGCTCGTAGGCCACCACCACCCCCGGCTCGACGGCGAGCACGTTGCATCCGTCGTCCCACTGCTCGCGCTCCGCCGAGTGCACGTCCTGCGTCGCGGTCAGCACCTGGATGTCGTCCAGGCCCAGCGCCGCGGCGATCGCGCGGTTCATGTGCTCGGCCGGATGATCGGTCACCTTCAGGTCCCGGTCCCCCGCTCCGGGCTCGATCGAGTACGAGCGCAGCATCCCCAGCCCGGCGTACTTGGTGAAGGTGTCGCCGTCCACCATGGTCATCACGGTGTCCAGATGCATGAAGGCCCGCTTCTTCGGCATGTCCAGCGCCACGATCGTGCGGGCGGAACCCGCCGCGAACAGCCCCTGCGCGAGCATCTCCACCGCCTGCGGGGTGGTTCTCTCGCTCATCCCGATGAGCACCGCCCCATTGCCGATGACCAGGACGTCACCGCCCTCGATGGTCGACGGATATGCCGCCTGCCCCTCGGACCAGATGTGGAAGTCACCGCCGGCGAACAGCGGATGGTGCTGGTAGATCGCCTCGAAGTGCACGGTCTCGCGCTGCCGGGCCGGCCAGCGCATCGCGTTGATGCTGACCCCGTCGTAGACCCAGGCGGAGGTGTCCCGGGTGAAGATGTGGTTCGGCAGCGGGTTCAGCAGGAAGTCGTCCAGGCGCATGGCGTGGAAGAGCACCGAGATCGGCTCGGCGAACCGCTCGAGGAACTCCCGTTTGGTCATCCCGCCGACCAGCGCCTCGACCAGGTCGGGCACGGACAGCTCGTCGAACGACGCGCGCAGATGATCGGTGGCCAGCGGCCCGTACTGCTTCTCGTCGAAGACCCGGTCCAGCACCAGCGCCCGCGCCTCCGGCACCGCCAGCGCTTCCCGGAGCAGATCCCCGAAGAGATGGACCTCGACCCCGCGGTCGCGCAGCACATCCGCGAAGCCGTCGTGCTCCGCGCGCGCCCGGCGCACCCACAGCAGGTCGTCGAAGAGCAGCGCGTCCTTGTTGGACGGGGTGAGCCGCTTCAGTTCAAGGTCGGGTCGATGGAGGATGACGCGGCGCAGCCGCCCGGCCTCGGAATCCACGTGAAAGCCCATGGACACAGTCCTTCCCCTCTCACAGGCGCCTCGCACGCCCGGCGCACGCCCCGGTACCGGATGGACGTGTGGGGCGGGATCCACGGTGGCAGGGCGGTAGCCCTGCCGGTGTCCGGCGAGCACCGGGCGCGTGCCCGGCAGGGTGTCACACCTCGTGGCGCATCACCTCCGCCAGCGCGGCGATCTGCTCGGGCCCCACCCGGCAGCAGCCGCCGATCAGCCGGGCTCCCGCGGACCGCCAGTCGCGGACCCGGGAAGCCTCGAAGGTCACCTCGCCCTGCCACTTCCGGGCCTGGGCGTCCCACTCCTCGCCGCTGTTCGGATAAACCACGACGGGCTTGCCGGAGACCTCCGCGGCGAGTGCCACGGCGTGGTCGGCGTCCCGCGGGGCGCAGCAGTTGACGCCGACCGCCACCACATCGTCCCGCCCGGCGGCCAGTGCGAAGGCCGCTTCCAGCGGCTGCCCGGCGCGGGTCAGGTCGCCGTCGATGCTGTACGAGAGCCAGACCGGCACCCCGATCCCCTCGACCGCGCGCAGCAGTGCCTCCGCCTCGTCCGTGTCCGGCACCGTCTCCAGGGCGAACAGATCGGGCCCTGCCTCGGCCAGCGCCTCGATCCGCGGCCGGTGGAAGCGCTCCAGCTCCCGCACGCTCAGCCCGTACCGCCCCCGGTACTCGCTGCCGTCCGCCAGCATCGCCCCGTACGGGCCGACGGACGCCGCCACCAGCACGTCGGTACGGCCGCCCGCGGCGCTCCGCGCCAGCTCGACGCTGCGCCGCAGCAGCGCCGACGCCTCCTCCCGACCGGTCCCCCGGCGGGCGAAGCCCTCGTAGGTCGCCTGGTAGCTGGAGGTGATGAGCACCCGCGCACCCGCCCGGACATAGGCCGCGTGCGCCGCCTCGATCTGCTCGGGCGCGTCGGCCAGCAGCCGGGCCGACCAGAGCGGGTCGGACAGATCACAGCCCTGGGCGGCGAGTTGGTTGGACAGCCCGCCGTCCAGGACGAGCGGGGTGCCCAGGGTCAGGTCGGGCGGCATGACGGTCGCTCCTTGCTTCGGCCCCGGATCGGGTGCACCGGAGGTTCGTTCAAAGGGTCAGATCAGGTCGGTTCAGTGCAGGTGAGGTGAGGTGAGTTCAGTTCGGTTCGGTTCGGTTCGGTTCAGGTGAGTTGGGACTGGACCTCGGCGGAGATCAGTTCCAGATGGTCCAGATCGCCCAGGTCGAGGATCTGCAGATAGAAGCGGGTGGAGCCGGTCGCGGCGTACTGACCGATCTTGTCGATCACCTCGGCCGGGGACCCCGCCAGCCCGTTGGCCTTCAGCTCGTCGACCTCCCGGCCGATGGCCGCGGCACGGCGCGCGACCTCGGCGTCGTTCCTGCCGACGCAGGCGACCAGGGCGTTGGAGTACACCAGCTCGTCCTTCTTGCGCCCCTCCGCCTCGGCCGCCTCACGCACCCGGCCGAACTGCCGCCTGCTGTCCTCGACGGAGGCGAACGGGATGTTGAACTCGTCCGCGTAACGGGCGGCGAGCGCCGGGGTCCGCTTGGCACCGTGCCCGCCGATCAGCACCGGGATCTTCGTCTGGACCGGCTTGGGCAGCGCGGGCGAGTCCTTGAGCTGGTAGTACGTCCCGTCGAAGTCGAAGGTCTCCCCGACCGGCGTGGCCCACAGACCGGTCACGATCGCCAGCTGCTCCTCCAGCCGGCCGAACTTCTCCTTCGGGAACGGGATGCCGTACGCGGTGTGCTCCTTCTCGTACCAGCCGGCGCCCAGTCCGAGTTCGACACGCCCGCCCGACATCTGGTCCACCTGCGCGACCTGGATGGCGAGCACGCCCGGCAGCCGGAAGGTGCCGGCCGTCATCAGGGTGCCGAGCCGGATACGGCGGGTCTCGCGGGCCAGCCCGGCCAGGGTGATCCAGGCGTCTGTCGGGCCCGGCAGCCCGTCTCCGCCACCCATGCTCACGTAGTGGTCGGAGCGGTAGAACGCATCGAATCCGAGGTCCTCGGTGGCCTTGGCAACCGTGAGGAGGGTGTCGTAGGTGGCCCCCTGCTGGGGCTCGGTGAAAATGCGAAGATCCATGCCTCCCATCCTCCACGCCGGACCGCCCCGCACGTCAACCACGCGTCAAGACGTCGTCGATCTTGTGCACCGGTGGGTGTGTCCAGGGCCAACCGGACCCGTCTCCTGAGCCGCGGGCTTCACGAACCGAACGGCTTCACGAACCGAGCGGCCTCATGAACCGAGCGCGCCGAGCAGCGCGCAGACCCGGTCCTTGGATTCCTCGGCGGCGTCCATGGCGTCGATGCACTGCCAGTACACCGCCTCCTCCTCCGCGGAGCAGGCCAGCCCCACGAGGGCAGCGCCCAGCTCCGAGAGCAGGTCCCGCAGTTCCGTCAGCGCACGGGCCGGTTCCCGCACGCAGGTGAGTATCGACGCCCGGACGGTCTCCGGCCGGGCGCCCGGCAGCCCCGAGAGCCCGGCCGGTCCGCAGGCCCGGCCGCCACCCGGCTCGCACACAGTGAACCCGGCGGCCCGCAGCTCCGGCGGTCCGTGCAGGGCCAGATGGCCGCCCACCGCCTCCGCGAGTGCCTGCGCCTGCCACGCCTCCGTGATCAGGTCCTGAACCTGCCACGCCTGTTCGAGGGCGTGCCGGGTGGCCAGGATGAGCCGTACCGCGTCCATGATGTACTCCCCCTGCCGCTGCGTGCTACCGACCTGTTACCCAGAGTGACGGTCGATGGCCGCGAGCGGAAGGGGGGTCCCCGCGCCTGTGGATTACTCGCCGGTTGTGGATATCCCGGTCACCCGGTCGGATGAAGCGTGCCCGGTCCCTCGTCCTCCGCCGGCATCGGGAAGCGCAGTTCATTGCGGTCGATCTTCGCCGAGAGCGCCTTCAGCACATCGATCTCCAGCACTTGGCAGAACTGCAGCAGATACGCCAGGACGTCCGCCACCTCGTCCTCCACCCGGTGCGCGGTCCCGGCGTCCTCCATCACCCGGCCCGCCTCCTCCGGGGTCATCCACTGGAAGATCTCCAGCAGTTCGGACGCCTCGACGCTCAACGCCGCGGCCAGGTTCTTGGGTACGTGATATTGCTGCCAGCGCCTGGCCGCCGCGAAGGCGGTCAGACGGCGCTGCAGCGCCTGCAGATCCTCGCTCATCCGCACAGGTCTACCGCATGGTCGGCGCCGAACGCGCGGGCACCCGCTCCCCGGCACCCTCCCCCGCTTCCGGCCCCGTCCCGGTTCCGGGCTCCTTGCGCGGCTCGGTTCCGGGATCCCCGACGGCCGCCCCCTCCGCCTCCGCCTCCGCCCCCGCCTGCTCCGGCCGCCGCGGGCGGACGAAGTCGATGACCGACACCCCGCCCAACCCCTCGGCGACGGAGGCGTCGTGCACCGCGCCCAGCAGCCGGATATGGCCGCGGCCGGCCGCCATGCCCGCCAGAGCGAGCAGCTCACGGGTCTGCCGGCGGTCCATCCCCAGATCGAAGCCGTCGCTGAGCACGGTCAGCACCTGGGCGGCCGGGAGGAGTTCGGCGCTCGTGTCGACCGCCAGCACTCCCGGCCCGGTCAGCAGGACCAACGCGATGGCCAGGAAGCGCAGTTCCCCGTCGCCCAGCCGGTCCACCGGCACCAGCCCCAGCGGCCCGCGGTCCACCGCCGCGATCACGGACCGCAGTTCGGCCCCCGAATCGGCGCCGGCCGCCCGGGACCGCAGGACGGTCAGCCCGTCGACCGGCGGGCTGCAGACCTCCCGCATCGCCCGCACCAGCGCCGCGTGCCGTGTACGGCACTCGCCTTCGGTCCTGGCCAGGACCGCCGAGAGGTTCTCGCAGCCTCGGCGGAGCATCCCGTCCCCGGCGTCCACCGGCGCCCGCATCGTCTCCGGCCGCGGCTCCACCGGGAACACCCCGCGTAACGCCAGCACCAGTTGTTCCACCGCAGCCAGCACCAGCCGCTGGCCCTCGGTGCGGCCCGCGACGCGCAGCGGCAGCAGCGCCGTCGCCAGCAGATCGTCGGGGAGTGGCGCGCGGGTGACGGGCACCAGGCCCGCCGTGTGCCACGCCGCCTGGACGGTGCGCCGTTCCGGATCGCGCAGCGCGGTGGTCAGCAGCGTCTCCCCGCCGCCGGTCAACCGCTCGCCGACAATGCGCAGTTCGGGCTCGGCCTGCACGGCCACATCCAGCCGGACCGGTCCGACGGGTCCGGTGACCGTGCAGCCGATCCGGAATCCGCGCCGCCCTTCGGCGTCCGGCTGCGCACCCTGCGGCACGCAGGCCGCGGCCCCGCCCCGCACGCTTCCCGTCCCGTTCCCGGACCCGTACCCGGACCCGGACCCGTTCCCGGATCCGTCGAAAACCTCGCTCAGCGTCTCTCCGCCGGCCAGCCGCCCCAGCGCGGTCAGCGCCTCCAGGACGCTCGATTTCCCTGTCCCGCTGGCGCCGGCGAGCAGGGTGAGCGGACCCAGCGCGAAGCTCGCGCCCCGGTGCGACTTGAAGGCGGACAACCGCAGTTCGGTGACAGCGGGACGCTCACTCGTGAAGTTCATATCCGCGAACGTAGCCAGCGCGACTCCTGCCGAACCGTTACGTCAGCCCCCACGTCCTCCGAACGGGCGAAGCCCGGCAGGATGACGGTATGGAGATCAAGGATTCCGGCCCCGCAGCGGGCATCGATCTGACCTCGTTCGGCAGCCACGGCGTGCGCCACGTGAGCATCCACCGGAACGCCGGCCCCGGAACGCCATCCGGGCCCGCGTCACCCGTGGTCGCGGTGGCCCTCATGCACCTGGCCCCCGGCGGCCGCCTCGGCCGGCATCAGGCGACGATCCCGCAGGCGCTGACCGTGGTCGCGGGCGACGGCTGGGTGAGTGGCGCGGAAGGCAGAGCGGTTCCGATCACCGCAGGCCAGGCTGCCTGCTGGGCGGCCGGCGAGGACCACGAGACCTGGACCGACACCGGCCTCACGGCCGTGGTCGTCGAAGCGGCCGAACCACACCCCACCGGCCTGCTCGGGCGCGCCCCGGTCACCGAAGCCTGAGGTTAGAGGTCAGACGTCAGAGGTCAGAGGTCAGAGGTCAGAGGTCAGAGGCATCGTCCGACCCCTGGTCTACGGTGGGCCGCGTGACGAGCTATGTGGCGCTGCTCCGCGGGATCAATGTGGGCGGCAAGAACAAGGTGCCGATGCAGACCCTGCGCGAGCTGCTGACCGGGCTGGACTGTACGGACGTCAGAACCCATCTCCAGAGCGGCAACGCCGTCTTCGGCCACCCCCGGGCCGACCCGGCCGCGCTGGCCACCGGCCTGGAGGCACGCATCACCGAGGAGTTGGGGCTCATCATCCGCTGCCTCGTGCGGGACGGCGCCGATCTCCAGCGGGTGGTCGAGCAGAATCCCTTCGACATGGAAGGCGTCGACCCGTCCCGGTTCCTGGTGACCTTCCTGTCCGGCCCGCCGGAACAGGAGCGGCTGACCGCCATCGATCCCGCGGCCTACACCCCGGAGGAGTTCCGCCTCGCCGACCCCAAGGCCCCGAACGAGATCTATCTGCACCTGCCGACCGGCATCCAGAAGTCCCGTCTCGCCCTGCTGTTCACCGACAGGAAACTGGGGGTGACCGCGACGGCCCGCAACTGGAACACGGTGCTCAAGCTCGCCGCGATGGCGGCCGAGTAACCCGGGACCGGCCGCGCCGGAACCCGGGCGGCCCGGAGCCTCAGGCCGACTTCGCCACCGGCGCCAGGATCGCGACGCACTCCACGTGGTGCGTGAGCGGGAAGAGGTCGAAGGCGCGCAGGGACACCGGCTTGTAGCCCGCCTCCGCGAAGTACGCCAGGTCGCGCGCGAGCGCGGCCGGGTCGCAGGCCACGTAGGCGATGCGGCGGGCGCCGAGCGAGGCGAGGTGCTTGACGGTGGACTTGCCGGCGCCGACCCGCGGGGGGTCGAGGACGATCAGGTCGGCCTCGGTGATCTTGGTGCGCGGCAGTACGGTCTCGACCTTGCCGTGCTCGATCCGCACACGCTCCAGATCGGCCAGGTTGTGCCGGGCGTCCTCCACCGCGCGCTTGCCGGACTCGATGCCGAGCACCGCGCCGGTCTCGCCGACCTTCTCGGCGATCGCGCCGGCGAACAGGCCGACGCCGCAGTACAGGTCGAGGGCGGTGTCGCCGTCACGCGGCTGGAGGCCGTCCAGGACCGCCTCGGCCAGCAGGTCGGGGGCCTGCGGGTGGACCTGCCAGAAGCCGCCGGAGCCGACCCGCCAGGTGCGGCCGACGGCGCGCTCGCGCACGAAGCCACGGCCGTGCACCTTGTGTACGCCGCCCTGCTCGTCGACGCGGGCGACCGAGACCGGCCGGTCCAGCTCGACGATCGGCAGCCGGCCGTCGGGGGTGGGCGTGACGATGACCTGGCGGTCGTTGGAGCCGGTTGCCGCGATGGCCTCGACGGACGCGGTGTCCGGCCACTCACGGGTCTCGATGCCGAGCTCGGTGACACCGGGCGCCGCGATCAGGCACTGGTCGATCCGCTCGATCTCGTGCGAGCGGTGGCGGCGCAGTCCCGCGTAGCCCTCGGCGTCGACGGCGAACTGCACGCGGGTGCGCCACGCGGGCACCTTGCCCTCGACGCCCTTGTCACCGGGCGCGGGCTCGACGGTGCCGTCCCAGCCGGCGTCCTGCGGGCTCAGACCCGCGAGGCGGCTGAGCTGCTCGGTGATGACGTCGACCTTCAGCCGGCGCTGGGCGCCGGGGGCGACGTGCTGCCAGTCGCAGCCGCCGCAGGCGCCGGGGCCGGAGTACGGGCAGGGCGCCGGGACGCGGTCGGGGGACGCCTGGAGGATCTCCACGGCGTCGGCGCGCAGGAACTTGGAGTCCGGTCCGCCCTCGGTGATCTTGGCGACGACGCGCTCACCCGGCAGTGCGTGCCGGACGAAGAGCACCCGTCCTTCGTGACGGGCGATGCAGTGACCGCCGTGCGCGACGGGCCCGACCTCGACCTCGTAGCGCTCCCCGACCAGCTCGTCGGCCTGTTCCTTCGTACGGTTCTGCATGATGAACAGGCTCCTGCGAGAGGTGGTGCGGCGGGGTGGTGCGGGCGGGACCGTAGAACGGCAGCTCACCAGTCTACGTCCCGCCGCACCCCCCGCCTTACGGCCTACTTCTGGCCGGTGTGTTCCTTGTCCCGCTTCGGCGGGCTGACCGGGCCGCGCCGGATCGCGCCGGGGGCGTTCCAGTCGGCACGCTTGCGCGCCCGGACCTTGGCCCGCTCGGAGGAGTCCAGCTGCCACGGCACCGAGGTGACCATGACGCCCGGGGTGAACAGCAGCCGGCCCTTGAGCCGCAGGGCGCTCTGGTTGTGGAGCAGGTGCTCGTACCAGTGGCCGACGACGTACTCGGGGATGTAGACGCTGACCACGTCGCGCGGGCTGGCCCGCCGCAGGCCCTTCACGTACTCGATGATCGGCCGGGTGATCTCGCGGTAGGGCGAGTCCAGGACCTTCAGCGGTACGTCGATGCCGCGCCGGGTCCAGTCGGCCTGCAGGGCCTTGGTGTCGGCCGGGTCGACGTTGATGCTGAGCGCTTCGAGGGTGTCGGAGCGCATCAGCTTGGCGTAGGCCAGGGCGCGCAGCGTCGGCTTGTGGACCTTGGAGACCAGGATGATCGAGTGCACCCGGGACGGGCGCACCTCCTCGTCGGTGCGCTCGTCGCCCGCCGCGATCTCCTCGGCCACCCGGTCGTAGTGGCGCCGGATGGCGGTCATCATCCCGTAGAAGAGCACCATGCCGAGGACCGCGACCCAGGCGCCGTGCGTGAACTTCGTCAGCAGGACGATGATCAGCACCATGCCGGTGAAGAAGGCGCCGAAGGTGTTGATCGCCCTGGACCGGTGCATGTGGCGGCGCTTGGCGGTGTCGGTCTCGCTGCGCAGATGGCGGTTCCAGTGCCGGACCATGCCGATCTGGCTGAGCGTGAACGAGACGAAGACGCCGACGATGTACAGCTGGATCAGCCGGGTCGAGTCGGCGCCGTAGATGTAGACCAGGACGGCGGCGAAGCCGGCCAGCACCACGATGCCGTTGGAGAACGCGAGCCGGTCGCCACGGGTGTGCAGTTGGCGCGGCAGGTAGCGGTCCTGGGCGAGGATCGAGCCGAGGACCGGGAAGCCGTTGTACGCGGTGTTGGCCGCCAGGAACAGGACGAGCGCGGTGACGGCGGCCAGGAAGATGAACGGGATCGAGTTGTGCCCGAAGACGGCTTCCGCGACCTGCGCGATGACCGGGTCCTGGGTGTAGTCGGGGCCCACCGGCTTGCCGTCGACCAGCAGGTCGGTCGCCGGGTTCTCGGCCATCCGGACGTTGGTGTACATGGCCAGCGCGATGATGCCGCAGAACATGGTGACGGCGAGCACGCCCATGGCGGCGAGCGTGGTGGCGGCGTTCTTCGACTTGGGCTTCTGGAACGCCGGGACGCCGTTGCTGATGGCCTCGACCCCGGTGAGCGCGGCACAGCCGGAGGAGAAGGCCCGTAGCAGCAGGAAGACCAGGGCGAAGCCGCTGATGCCGCTGACCTCGGCATGGATCGTGTAATGCGCGGTGGGCGCCTCCATGGTGGCGCCGGTGGCGATCTTGATGCAGCCCCAGACGATCATGGCGAAGACGCCGGCGACGAACGCGTAGGTCGGGATCGCGAAGATCGACCCGGACTCGCGCACCCCGCGCAGGTTCATCACCATCAGCAGGAAGATCATGCTGACCGCGCCCAGCACCTTGTGGGTGGCGAAGAACGGTACGGCCGAGCCGAGGTTCTCGATGCCCGAGGCGACGGACACGGCGACGGTCAGCACGTAGTCGACGAGCAGCGCGCTCGCGACGGTGAGACCGGCCTTCGGCCCGAGGTTGGTGGTGGCGACCTCGTAGTCACCGCCGCCGGACGGGTACGCGTGCACGTTCTGCCGGTACGACGCCACGACGGTGAACATCAGCACGACGACCGCGACCGCGATCCACGGGCTGAAGTGGTAGGCGGACGCGCCCGCGATCGACAGGACCAGCAGCACTTCGCCGGGCGCGTACGCGACCGACGAGAGGGGGTCGGAGGCGAACACCGGAAGCGCCAGCCTCTTAGGGAGGAGGGTTTCTCCCAACTTGTCGCTGCGCAGGGCGCGGCCGATCAAGATCCGTTTCGGCAGGTCAGTCAGTTTGGGCACGGAGAGGATGGTAAGCGCTGCGCCGTACGTGCATGCGACCGCCACCCTCCTAAGAGAAGGCAAAGTCCCGCTCGGGCCGTCCGCAACCTCCCACTGGGGTGCAAGCGTGTGTAGCTTGGGCCGCGGTCTGAGACGCTTATCGGGTATCGGCCAAAAATGTTGACAGCCGGAAGGACGGGCGTGCACGTCGTGATTATGGGCTGCGGAAGGGTGGGTTCCACTCTTGCGCAATCCTTCGAACAGCAAGGTCATACGGTCGCTGTGGTGGACCAGGACCCGACGGCTTTCCGCCGTCTGGGATCCGGGTTCGGCGGGCGCCGGGTGACCGGAGTCGGGTTCGACCAGGACACGCTTCGCGAGGCCGGAATCGAGGAGGCAGGCGCCTTCGCGGCGGTCAGCAGCGGCGACAACTCCAACATCATCGCGGCCCGGGTGGCCCGGGAGATGTTCGGTATCGAGAACGTGGCCGCCCGGATCTACGACCCACGGCGTGCCGAGGTCTACCAGCGGCTCGGCATCCCCACCGTGGCCACCGTGCGGTGGACCGCGGACCAGATGCTGCGCCGGCTGCTGCCTTCGGGCGCCGAGCCGCTGTGGCGGGACCCGAGCGGCGGTGTGCAGCTCGCCGAGGTGCACACCTCGCCCGGCTGGGTGGGTCACAAGATCAGCAAACTGCAGGACGAGACCGGGGTCCGTGTGGCATTCCTCACCCGGCTGGGCGAGGCGATGCTGCCTTCCTCCCAGACGGTGCTGCAGGAAGGCGATCTGGTGCACGTGATGATGCGCACGGACGGAGTCGCCGAGGTCGAGGCCGCGTGCGCCAAGGGTCCTGAGGAGGCGCACTGATGAGAGTCGCCATCGCCGGAGCCGGCGCGGTCGGCCGCTCGATCGCGGCCGAGCTGCTGGAGAACGGGCACGAGGTCCTGCTCGTCGACAAGAATCCCACCTCCATCTCGGTGGAGCGGGTACCGCAGGCCGAGTGGCTGCTCGCCGACGCCTGCGAGATCACCTCGCTGGACGAGGCGGCGCTGCAGCGCTGCAACGTGGTCATCGCCGCCACCGGTGACGACAAGGTCAACCTCGTCGTCTCGCTGCTCGCGAAGACCGAGTACGGGGTGCCGCGGGTCGTGGCCCGGGTCAACAACCCCAAGAACGAATGGCTCTTCAACGAGTCCTGGGGCGTCGACGTGGCCGTCTCGACCCCGCGGCTGATGTCCGCGCTGGTCGAGGAGGCCGTGAGCGTCGGCGATCTCGTGCGGCTGATGCGCTTCAGCCAGGGCGACGCCAACCTGGTGGAACTCACCCTGCCGCCGGAGGCCGCGCTGGTCGGCACCCGCGTCGGCGACGTGGAGTGGCCGCAGGACACCTCGCTGGTGACGATCATCCGGGGCAACCGGGTGCTCACGCCGTCCAAGGACGACGCGCTGGAGGCCGGTGACGAGCTGCTGTTCGTCGCCGCACCGCACCGCGAGGAGCAGCTGGAGGACCTGCTGTCCGTCCAGCGCGAGGACTGACAGGACCGGTCATGACGACGGGCGCCCCCGACCGGGAAGGTCCGGGGCGCCCGTCGTCATGATGAGCGGGGATGAGCGGAATCGAGCGGAATACGCCGAGGTCAGGACGCGGCGGCGGCCTTCTTCGCCTCTTCCTCGGCTTCCATCTCGGCGATCACGTTGATCGGCGGCGGAGCCTTCGACAGGAAGATCCACGTCAGGTAGACGGACAGCAGCATCGGCGGGATGCCCAGCGCGACCTTGACCCAGCCGAGCTGAGTGGCGTCCCCCCACCAGTACAGCGGGAAGAGGATCGCCGACTTGGCCAGCAGGATCAGCCCCCAGGCCCAGCTGGCCTTGGTGTAGGCGCGCAGCCGGCCGGGGTTGCGCTTGCGCCAGGAGAGGTTCTCCTTGAAGACCGGGCCGAGGATCAGGCCCAGCAGCGGGACGCCCGCGATGGCGGTGGCGATGTACGCGACGGCCAGCCCGAGGGTGTACAGCATCCCGGGCAGGTAGAAGTTCTTGGCATCGCCGGACATCATCGCGAAGACCGCGCCGAAGGCCACCCCGAAGACACCGCTGAAGGCGTGCTTGAGGGTGTCCTTGCGGGCCAGCCGGGCGATCCCGAGCAGCACGGAAAGACTGAGCGCGGCGATGGCCGCGATGTGGATATCTCTGTTGATCGTGTAGATCAGGACGAAGACCAGGCCGGGCACGGTGGTCTCCACCATGCCCCGGATGCCGCCGAACGCCTCGAAGAGAGCGGCTTCGGTGATCGCCTTGGAATCGCCGTCCGTACCCTCCCCGGTCCGCGGGTCCTCTGTCTGCTTGTCGATCGACGCCACCGACTACTCCTGTCCGACCGGACGCAGTTCGTACTTGGGATTGAACAGGACGGGACGGCCGTGGTTCATCGAGATCCGGCCCGAAGCGATGATCTTGCGCCCCGGCTCTATCCCGCTGATACTGCGGCGTCCCAGCCACACCACGTCAAGGGCTGCGGAGCCGTCGAACAGCTCCGCCTCCAGCGCGGGCACTCCGGCCCGTGGTCGCAGTGTGACCGTGCGCAGACTACCGGTCACCGTCACTATCTGCCGGTCTCCGCAGTCGCAGATCCGCGTGCAGCCGACGGACAGGGCGTCCTTCTGCAGCTCCTCGGAGTGCAGCTCCTCCTGGGAGGACGACAGGCGGTCTATCATGCGCCGGAAGCGGCCGGTGGGTCGGTCCGAACGGGTGGCACCACTCATGTATCCAGCGTACCGGGCCCGGCCGACAAGGCGTCCGGTACGCCGGACGGCCGATCACCGCCCCGCGGATGTCCGTTCAGTGCCCGAAGGGGCTTTTCAGTGCTCGAAGCGGTAGCCCATGCCCGGCTCCGTGATGAAATGCCGCGGATGCGCGGGATCCGCCTCCAGCTTGCGGCGCAGCTGCGCCATGTAGACCCGCAGGTAGTTGGTCTCGGTGCCGTACGAGGGCCCCCACACCTCCTGCAGGAGCTGCTTCTGGCTGACCAGCCGCCCGGTGTTGCGGACCAGGACCTCCAGCAGATGCCACTCGGTCGGGGTGAGCCGGACGTCGGCGCCACCCCGGTTGACCTTCTTGGCCGCCAGGTCGACGGTGAAGGTCTCGGTCTCGACCGTCGCGGCGTCGTCCTCGGGCCCGCCGGGCGCCGCCCGGCGGACGGCGGCCCGCAGCCGGGCCAGCAGCTCGTCCATGCCGAACGGCTTGGTGACGTAGTCGTCCGCTCCGGCGTCGAGCGCCTCGACCTTCTCGTCGGACGTCTGGCGGGCCGACAGGACGATGATCGGCACCCGGGTCCAGCCGCGCAGCCCCCGGATCACCTCGACGCCGTCCATGTCCGGCAGGCCGAGGTCCAGGACGATCACATCGGGGTGGCGGGCGGCGGCCAGCTGCAGCGCGCTCGCGCCGTCGTGGGCGGCGTCGACCTCGTACTTGCGGGCCCGCAGATTGATCACGAGCGCGCGCACGATCTGCGGCTCGTCGTCCACCACGAGCACCCGGTACATGGAGTTCCTCTTCTCGGTCACATCGGTCACATCGGTCGGATCGGTCACCGTCACATCGGTCGTGTCAGCTGCTTCGGTCGCGTCGGTCACGGTGCTGCTGCCCGCCCTCTCGACGTCGCCCCCGCCGGCAGGTCCGGGCGGGCCGGACGGCCGCCGAGGGCGGCCTGGAGGGTGAGCACCATGGTCAGGCCGCCGCCGGGGGTGTCCTCGGCGACCAGCGTGCCGCCCATGGACTCGGCGAAGCCGCGGGCGACCGCGAGGCCCAGGCCCACGCCGTTGCCGCGCGGTGCGTCGCCGTAGCGCTGGAAGGGCTCGAAGATCCGGTCCTTGGCGGTCTCCGGCACCCCGGGGCCGCGGTCGACGACCCGCACCTCCACCCGGTCGCCCAGCGCGCTGGCGGCCACCACCACCTTGGACCCCGGGGAGCTGTACTTGACGGCGTTCTCGACGACGTTGGCGACGCTGCGCTCCAGCAGGCCGGGATCGACGGCGACCATCGGCAGGCTCTCCGGGATGTCGAGGACGACGCTGCTCTCCGGGACGCCGCCGAGCGCCATCGGCACCACCTCGTCGAGATCGATCTCGCGGATCAGCGGGGTGACCGTGCCGGTCTGCAGGCGGGACATGTCGAGCAGGTTGCCGACCAGGTGGTCGAGCCGGTCGGCGCCGTCCTCGATGCCGGCCAGCAGCTCGGCCTCGTCCTCGTCGGACCAGGCGACGTCGTCGGCGCGCAGCGACGACACCGACGCCTTGATGGCCGACAGCGGTGTCCGCAGGTCGTGGGAGACGGCTGCGAGCAGCGCGGTGCGGATGCGGTTGCCCTCGGCCAGCTCGCGGGCGTGCTCGGCCTCGCCCTCCAGCCGCTGCCGGTCCATGACGACGGCCGCCTGCGCGGCGAAGGCGGAGAGCACCCGGCGGTCCGAGGCGGGCAGCACCCGCCCGGTGAGGGCCAGCGAGAGCCGGTCGCTGACCGGCACCTCGACGTCGGCGTCCTCGGGGCGCAGGCAGGGGCGCTCCCCCACGCTGGCCTCCCGGGTCCAGGCACCGTGGTCGCTGTCGCGGGCCAGCAGCACCACCGAGTCCATGCCGAACGTCTCGCGGACCCGTTCCAGCAGGGCCTCGAGGGAGCTCTCGCCGCGCAGCACGCTGCCGGCCAGGTACGACAGGATCTCGGCCTCGGAGCGCAGCCGGGCGGCCTGCTGGGTGCGGCGGGCCGCGAGGTCCACCACGGAGGCCACCGCGAGGCCCACCACGACGAAGATCACGATCGCGATGATGTTCTCGGGCTCGGCGATGGTGAAGGAGTGGGTGGGCGGCGTGAAGTAGTAGTTGAGCAGCAGCGATCCGGCGAAGGCGGAGGCCAGCGCCGGGAGCAGCCCGCCGACGAGGGCCGCCGCGACCGTGAGGGTCAGGAAGAGCAGCATCTCGGTGGCCTGGCTCATCCCGGGGTGCCAGTTGGTGAGCAGCAGCGCCAGCAGGACGGGACCCACGACCCCGGTGAGCCAGCCGGCCACGACCCGGGAGCGGCCCAGGCTGGCGCCGCGCGCGGAGGGCAGTCCGCGGCCCTTGGCGGCGTGCTCGTGGGTGACGATGTGGACGTCGATGTCGCCGGACTCGCGGGCGACGGTGGAGCCTACGCCGGGCCCCAGCACGTACTGCCAGGCCTTGCGGCGGCTGGTGCCGAGCACGATCTGGGTGGCGTTGACCCCACGGGCGAAGTCCAGCATGGCCTCGGGGATGTCCTCCCCGATGACGTGGTGGAACGATCCTCCGAGGTCCTCCACCAGGGTCCGCTGGGCGGCCAGCTCCTTGGCGGAGCCCGAGGCCAGCCCGTCGCTGCGGACGATGTGGACGGCGAGGATCTCGCTGCCCGAGCCCTTGGCCGCCATCCGGGCGGCCCGGCGGATCAGGGTGCGGCCCTCGGGTCCGCCGGTGAGGCCGACGACGATCCGCTCGCGGGCCTGCCAGGCGGCGGAGATCCGGTGGTCGGCGCGGTACTCCTGGAGGTACTCGTCGACCCGGTCGGCGACCCACAGCAGCGCCAGTTCGCGCAGCGCGGTGAGGTTGCCGGGCCGGAAGTAGTTGGACAGCGCCGCGTCGACCTTGTCGGAGGCGTAGATGTTGCCGTGTGCCATCCGGCGCCGCAACGCCTGTGGCGACATGTCGACCAGCTCTATCTGGTCGGCACGGCGCACCACCTCGTCGGGCACGGTCTCGCGCTGCCGGACGCCGGTGATCGACTCGACCACGTCGCCCAGCGACTCCAGGTGCTGGATGTTGACCGTCGAGACGACGTCGATCCCCGCCTGGAGCAGTTCCTCGACGTCCTGCCAGCGCTTGACGTTGCGCGAGCCGGGCACATTGGTGTGCGCGAGTTCGTCGACGAGCGCGACCGCTGGATGCCGCGCGAGCACCGCGTCCACGTCCATCTCGGTGAACTCCGCGTCGCGGTACTCCAGCTCCCGGCGCGGGATCTGCTCCAGGCCGTGCAGCATCACCTCGGTGCGCGGGCGCCGGTGGTGCTCGACGAAGGCGACGACGAGGTCGGTGCCACGCTCGGTACGCCGGTGCGCCTCGGAGAGCATGGCGTAGGTCTTGCCCACGCCGGGGGCCGCTCCGAGGTAGATGCGCAGTTTGCCGCGTGCCATGGCCCCATCGTTCTGCTCGGATGCGCCTGTCGCCCGGACGCGCGTGCGGCGCTTGTCTCGACCTTAGAACGACCGAAGGGGACATATGGGACCGGGGTGGCCGCCGGGGAGTACCTTGACGGCGCCTTAACCCCTCCGGGTGACCCTCCGGACCCTTGCCGGCCGCAGGGTTCCCCGTTCATCAGGGGGCCGCGATGGGCCGCGGCAGCGTGTGACAAACCGCGTTCGCAGGACTGCCATACGGACGTAACGCCGGACCGTTGACCCGCCGCGCGCCGCCAGCGAGCATCGGCGCATGCCCTCCACCGACCGCCCGCCATGGCTCGTCGCCCTGCCGTCCGTGCCCGCGCCGGCCGCCGGCCGCGGCGGCGAGGGCGGCGCCACCGGGGCGGTGCTGCGGGCCGTGCTGCGGGGCGGTCCGGTGGCCAGGACCGCGCTGGCGCGGGACACCGGGCTGAGCCCGGCCGCCGTCTCCCGGCACACGGCCGAGCTGATCGGGCTCGGGCTGCTGCGCGAGCTGCCGCCGCCGGACGGTCCGCCACGGGCCGGCCGCCCCCAGGTGCCGGTGGACGTCGACCCCGCCCACCACGCCGTCTGCGGGGTGCACATCGCGCTGCCGCACACCACCTTCGCCGTGGTGGACCTGCGCGGGCGGGTGACGGCCCAGGAGCGGTTGCCGCACGACGGCTCGGTGGGCGACGTCCTGGGCGGGATCCGCGGCCATCTGCCCGGGTTCCTGCACCGGCACGCCGCCGGGCGCCGCCGGGACGTCCGGCAGCGGCAAGGTCACCCTGCGGAGCGGTTTCCAGGGACAGAGCGTGGCCACCACGCTCAAGGCGGCGGACGGCGGCTGAGCCCCGGTGCTCAGGCCGCCGGCTCAGCTCTCGTCGACGATCCGGCCGTCGCGCAGTTCGAGCACCCGGTCGGCCAGGGCCAGCAGCTGGGCGTCGTGGGTGGCGACGAGGGCGGTGACGCCCTCGCTGCGGACGACGGCGCGCAGCAGTTCCATGACGGCGAGGCCGGTCTCGGCGTCGAGCTGACCGGTCGGCTCGTCCGCGATGATCAGGACGGGCCGGTTGGCCAGGGCGCGGGCGATGGCGACCCGCTGCTGCTGGCCACCGGACAGCTCGCCGGGGCGCTGGGCCGCGTGGTCGGAGAGCCCGACGAGCGACAGCAGCAGCTCCACGCGCTCCTCGCGCTCGCGCGGCGGCACCTTGCGCAGCCGCATGGGGACGCCGACGTTCTCGGCGGCGGTGAGGATCGGGATCAGTCCGAAGGACTGGAAGACGAAGCCGATTCGGTCGCGGCGCAGCGCCAGCAGGCCGTTGTCGCCGAGCCCGGCGAGGTCGGTGCCGTCGAGCGTGATCCGGCCGCCGTCCGGCGAGTCCAGGCCGCCCACCAGGTTGAGGATGGTGGTCTTGCCGGAGCCGGATCGGCCCTTGAGGGCCACCAGCTCACCGCGCGGCACCCGGAAGGAGACACCGCGCAGCGCGTGCACGGCCGTCTCCCCGCTGCCGTAGGTGCGGCGAAGGTCCTCGACGACGACCATCTCCCCCGTCGCCGGCCCGTCCGCGACCGCCGTCCCCGCGTGCCCCGTCGACTGCTCGCTCATGCGCTGTCCCCCTCCTGACCCGGATCACCGGGCCACACCCCGTTGTGGTCGTTCCCGGCCGTGCGCCGCACCCGTCGGCCCCGGCCGCCGTACTGCTACTGCGTGTACGCGCTTGCCAGCTGGAGCCTATCCACCTGGTCAAGGATTTCCCGGCCCGGGCTCCTCCGGACATGGCGAAGGGCCGGATCCGTGATCATGGATCCGGCCCCTGGCCGTGGTCGGTCATCCGACGCACCGGTGGAACGGGGTGCGGCGGGTTCTAGGGCGTGTTGCGAAAGTCCCGCCTGGCCCACGGCGTCTGGCACGCGCCCTCGCTGCGTTGTCGGGCTCGTCCCAGTACGTCCAGTACGAGGACGACCCTCCGCCTTGCGAGCGCACGCACCAGACGCCGTGGGCCACGCCCTCCGGGCGAACGGCGCTACTTTCGCAACCCGCCCTAGTGTTCTGAGTCGGGAATTTTGTTCAGATGTGTAGGCTTGGCCTATGGCACGGATGGGGCGGCCGAAGGCCGAGTTGACGCTGTCGGATGAGGAACGGGCCGCGCTCGAGGAGTGGGTGCGGCGTCGTTCCACGCCGCAGGCGTGGGCCCTGCGGTGTCGGATCGTTCTGGCGTGTGCTGACGGTGTCCCGAACAAGGACGTGGCGGCTCGACTCGGTTCCACACCGCAGGCGGTGGGGCGCTGGCGGGCCCGGTTTGTACAGTTCCGGATTGCCGGCCTGGGTGACATGCCGCGTCCGGGTGGCCCCAGGACAGTGACGGACGAGCAGGTCGCCGCGGTGGTCACCAGGACGCTGGAATCCACGCCGAAGAACGCGACGCACTGGTCGACCCGTTCGATGGCGAAGGAAATGGGCTTGTCGCAGTCGACGGTGTCGCGGATCTGGCGGGCGTTCGGCCTGCAGCCGCACCGGTCGCAGACCTTCAAGTTGTCGACGGATCCGTACTTCGTGGACAAAGTCCATGATGTCGTCGGTCTCTACCTGGACCCGCCCGAGCGGGCCCTGGTCTTCTGCGTGGACGAGAAGTCGCAGATCCAGGCCCTGGACCGGTCCCAGCCCGTGCTGCCGATGATGCCCGGAGTTCCCGAGCGAGCCACCCATGACTACGTCCGTGCCGGCACCACCACCCTGTTCGCCGCGCTCGAGGTCGGCACCGGCAAAGTGATCGGGTCCCTGCACCGCCGCCACCGGGCCGAGGAATTCAAGAAGTTCCTGATCAAACTCGACAAGGAAGTGCCGGCCGGCCTGGACGTTCATCTGATCTGCGACAACTACGCGACCCACAAGACACCTGCGATCAAGAAGTGGCTGCTGGCCCACCCCCGCTTCCACCTGCACTTCACCCCGACCGGATCGTCCTGGCTGAACCTTGTCGAGCGGTGGTTCGCCGAGCTGACCAACAAACAGATACGGCGAGGCGTCCACAAGTCCGTCCAGGCCCTGGAGAAGGACATCCGTAACTGGATCGCCGCATGGAACACCGACCCGAAGCCCTACCTCTGGACGAAGACCGCAGACGAGATCCTCGAACGCCTCGCCTCATATCTGAACAGAATTCCCGACTCAAAACACTAGTGGATCTGGGTGATCTCCGGGCCGCGGCGCAACGGGTCGAGCCCGTCGCCGAACTTCGGCCCCTCGGTCTCCTCCTGCGCGATGCCCTCGGGCACCATCTGGGCGTCGGTCGGCAGCTTCAGCACGATCGGGTCGCGCGGCGCCATCGGCGTCTCGCCGCGCACCACGACGGTGTCGCGGAAGACGGTCTCCAGCAGGCCCGCGGCCTCCGGCTGCACCGCTCCCTGGCCGGAGATGACCCCGCGCAGGAACCAGCGCGGGCCGTCACAGCCGATGAAGCGGACCAGCTGCACACCGTTCGTACCGTCCGGCAGCTGTACGGGCACCTGCGCGCGCAGCTCCCAGCCCAGCGAACCTTCGATCTCGTCGACGATGCCGCCCTGCTTGGTGATGCCGGACGCGATCTCGTCCCGGACCTCGCCCCAGATGCCCTCGGACTTCGGGGCGGCGAACGCCTGCAGCTGGACAGCGCTGTCGTTCAGCACCACGGTCGCGGCGACGATCGACTCACCGGCCACCTCGACGCGCAGCTCCATGCCCTCGACACCGGGCACGAACAGTCCGCCGAGGTCCACCCGGCCCTCGCCGGGCTGCTTGACCTCGCTCAGGTCCCAGGGCCCGTCGGGCCTGGGGGCGGGCGGAAGGTTGTACCGACCCGATTCGCCGGAGTCGTCGGACTCCCCGGCGTCTTCGGCGTCCTCGGCCAGCTCGTCCGGGCTCGCGCCCTCGAGCTCGTCGAGGGCGTCTTCGCGCTCCTTGCGACGACGACGGAACACGGTCACTGTCCTTCCCGGTCTGCAACGACCGAAGCGAATCCATTACTGGTCTGGCCGTCGGGGGCATCACCTACCGAGGCATGCCCCCCGGTGGAGCCGAAGCCCCCAGCGGCCCTGGCAGAACCGGGAAGTTCCGCGACCTCGTGGAAGCGGACCCGTTCGACCTGCTGGACGACCAGTTGGGCGATCCGGTCTCCCCGTTCGAACCGCACGCTCTCGCGTGGGTCCAGGTTGACCACGATCACCTTGATCTCCCCACGGTACCCGGCATCGACCGTTCCCGGGGCATTCACGAGGGTCACTCCGCACCTGGCCGCGAGGCCCGAGCGGGGGTGCACGAAGGCCGCATACCCGTCCGGCAGCGCGATGGACACGCCGGTGGGGAGCACCGTTCGTTCGCCGGGGGCGAGTTCCGCGGCCTGGGTGGTCACCAGGTCGGCTCCCGCGTCGCCGGGGTGCTCGTACGCCGGAATGGGCACCGAGTCGTCGAGACGGCGGATGAGAACGTCCACGGGACGCCGTGCCGCTTCACTCACGGGTTCACCTCGAAGGCGCGGGCGACCTTGACCTGGTCGGGGTCGGACATCGCGGCCTGGATCTCCTCGGGACGTCCGTTGTCCGTGAAGTGGTTGAGCTTCACTTCCAGGAACAGGGCCTCGGCGCGGACCGCGACCGGGCCGTCGGGGGCGCCGATCCGGCCCTCGGCGGTGCTGTAGATCTTCCGTCCGGCGACCGCGCGGCAGTGCGCCCGCAGATACAGGGTGGTGCCGACGGGCACCGGGCGGACGAAGTCCGTCTCCAGCCGGCCGGTCACCGCGATGACCTGCAGCAGCCAGTTCAGCGAGCCGAGCGTCTCGTCCAGCGCCGAGGCCAGCACGCCGCCGTGCGCGAGGCCCGGCGCGCCCTGGTGGGCGGTCTGTACGGTGAATTCCGCGGTGACGCTCACGCCATCACCCGCACGGGATTCCAGGTGCAGTCCGTGCGGCTGTCCCTCGCCGCAGCCGAAACACTGGTCGTAGTGCGCCCCGAGCAGTTCGCCGGGCGCGGGCGCACCGGGATGCCGTACGGGCAGGCCTGCGTCTGGCGGCGGCTTCAGGCCCGGCCGGCCAGGGCTCTCGGATGCGGTAGCTCCACTCACGCCCGAGACCCTACCCTCCTGCGGGATCCTTTCCCGTCGGCCGTCCGTTGACCCGTACCGGCTTCCACCCCACCTTGACCGGAGCGCACATGAGTCCCAAGTCCGTCGTCGTCACCGGAGCCGGCCGAGGCATCGGCCTCGCCGTCACCCTCGAGCTCGCGCACGCCGGATTCGACGTGATCGGCACGGTGCGGACGCCGGAGAAGGCCGAGACACTGCGGGCGGTGGTGGAACGTACGGGGGCGGCGGTGCGGACGGTACTGCTGGACGTGGCCGACGCGACGTCGTGCGTCCAGGCGTTCACGGAGATCGCGATGATGACGGACGGCGGCCCCTGGGCGGTGGTCAACAACGCGGGTTTCGCCCAGCCCGGTGCCGTCGAGGACGTGGGCGACGAGCAGGTGCGGCGCCAGCTGGAGACGAACCTGATCGCCCCGGCCCGTATCGCCCGGCTGGTGCTGCCGGCGATGCGGGAGCGCCGGGACGGCCGGATCGTCAACATCTCGTCGGTCGCCGGCCGGGTCTCGCTGCCGATGCTGGGCTGGTACTGCGCCAGCAAGCAGGGCCTGGAGTCGGTGACGGACGCGCTGCGCATGGAGACCGAGTCCTTCGGTGTGAAGGTCGTGCTGATCGAGCCGGGCTCGCACCGCACCGGGATCTGGGAGCAGGGCGCGGAGCTGCTGCCGGCCGGGCGGACCTCGGCCTACCGCGACCAGTACTCCGGCGCCGACCAGGTGGTGCGCGACGCCCGGACGCTGCCCGGTCCGCGTCCGGTGGCCCTGGCGGTCCTCAAGGCGCTGAACGCCCGGCGCCCGCTGGCGCGGTACCTGGTGGGCGGCGGCGCCCGCTCCGCGGCGGCCCTGGACGTGCTGGCGCCGACCGTCGCGACGGACTGGGCCAAGCAGCTCGCGAGCGGTCTGCGGGCCGCCCCGCCGCGGGTGGCGCGGGCGGTGGACCGGCTGCGCGGGAAGTGACCGGCCGGGCGGTGGACGGCCGGAAAGCGTCTGCCAAGCTGGGTGCCATGCAGCCCTACGACGAACGCCTCACCGTCCCGCGCTCCTGGTGGCTCCTGGCTCTGGGGGCGGGAGTCTCCGCCGCGCTGATCCTTTTCCCCTTCGGGGTGCTGCCGATGCTGGCGGGTCTGGCCGGCGGGACCGCGCTGGCGGCGATGGGCCTGAGTTCGTACGGTTCGGCGCGGATCCGGGTGGTGGCCGGCTCGCTGGTCGCCGGCGAGGCGAAGATCCCGGTCGCGGCGTTGGGCGAGGCGACGGTGCTGGACCCGGCGGAGACGATCGCCTGGCGCGGGCGGAAGGCCAACCCGCGCGCCTTCATGCTGCTGCGCAGCTACGTGCCGACCGCGCTCAAGGTGGAGATCACGGACCCGGCGGACCCGACGCCGTATGTCTATCTGTCGACGCGCTCCCCGGAGCGCCTGGCACAGGCCCTGGAGGCCGTCAGAGCTCGATAGCGGGAGGCGGGGGAGCCTGGGGCAGCTCGGGGCCGGGCAGCGCGTCCCAGGGGATCTGAGCGGCACGCAGGTCCTTTCGGACCTTCTCCGCGAGCCTCTTGGTGTCGCGCCGGTTCATCGTGGCGCCGACGGCCGCGCCGATCATGAACGGGGTCAGCGTCGGCAGGTTCCGCACCGTGCGCTTGATGAGCTGCTGGCGCAGCTCCCGCTTCATCTTGCCGCCGAGTGCGACGTTGAGCGAGGACAGCTTGAGCACGTCGATGCCGCGCTGCTCGGTCCACGACCACAGGTAGGCGGTCGCGCGCTCCCGTACGGTGCCGGCCGCACGGAGCCCGTAGACCTCGTGCAGCTCGGCGATGAGCTTGTACTCGACCGCCGCGACGCCGAGCGTCTCCGCGGCCAGCTCCGCCGGCATGGCGGGCGGGGTCGGCAGCATCGCCGCCGCTCCCACGCCTGCTCCGACGGTCATGGTGCCCTTGACGGCACCGGCGATGAGTTTGTCCGCGATGTCCTCGGGACCCAGACCCGGGAACTGCTTGCGCAGTGTGTCCAGGTCGCGCACGGGGATGCGCGGGGCCGCGTCGCCGAGCGGCTCGGCGAGCGAGCCCATACCGACCCGCGCGCCCCTGCCGCCCTTCCTGGCCCCGCTCTTCACCCCGCGCCCTATGGCGGCCGCGAGCGAGGCCGCACGGCCCCGCTCGTCGTCCTCCCGGCCCTCAGGCGAGCCCTTCACGGCTACCCGCTGCCTCAGGCCGCGCAGTCGCGGCAGATCGGGTCGCCGTTCTTCGCCTCGCCGGCCAGCTGGCTGCGGTGGTGCACCAGGAAGCAGGTCATGCAGGTGAACTCGTCCGCCTGCCGGGGAAGCACCCGGACCGAAAGCTCCTCGTTGGAGAGGTCGGCGCCGGGCAGCTCCAGGGACTCGGCCTGGTCGAACTCGTCGACGTCCACCGCGGACGTGGACTTCTCGTTCCGGCGAGCCTTCAGTTCCTCGATGCTGTCCTCATTGACGTCATCGTCAGTCTTGCGTGGTGTGTCGTAATCCGTTGCCATGTGTCGCTCTCCCCCTCTGGGTATCTGCTGGTGTCTGCGCACGTAACGCGCGGGAGGCCGGACTTGTGCCCGACCTGAGGCGGAGATTTTGCCTCACATCAAGGCCTGTTACTCAATCGACACCCAACGTCACCCCGGATGAGGTGATCGTGGCAGTGGCCGATCAGGACCTGTTCCGGTCTGAAAGTCGCACATCACTCGTGCCAACACGTGTACTTCCCGTGATCATGACCAGCGGAAACATGGATTTTCCGGTCTTTTTTCGGGCGTAGTGATCACGCAGGGTAGGCAGGACCGGAATTCCAGGTGTGATCAATCACACCAGCTCCCCTCGATTCACAGACCGCGAAATTACTCGCAAAGCGAACACGATCCGACCCTCACGAGGGGTTCTGCGGCCCTCGGAAGACCCTTCGGAAGACTTCGGCCGACCACGGCGGACCCTGCCACCGGGTCCGCCGCCGGGTTCGCGGTCAGAGCGGGATCACCACCCGCATGACCAGGCCACCGCCCTCCCTCGGCTCCGCCGAGATGAAGCCGCCGTGAGCGCGCGCCACGGAGCGCGCGATGGACAGCCCCAGGCCCACGCCCTTGTCGCTGCCCGTTCGCTCCGTACGGAGCCGGCGGAAGGGCTCGAAGAGGTTGTCCACCTCGTAGGCGGGCACCACCGGGCCGGTGTTCGTCACTATCAGCAGGGCCTGGCCCGCCTCGGTGCCGGTCGTCACCTCGACCCAGCCGTCGGCCGTGTTGTACCGGACGGCGTTCTGCACCAGGTTCAGCGCGATCCGCTCCAGCAGCACGCCGTTGCCCTGCACCACCGCCGGCCCGAGCTCGCTGCGCAGCTCCACGCCCTTGGCCTGCGCCTCGGCGCGGGTCTGGTCGAGGGCCTGGGAGGCCGCCTCCGCGACGTCCACCGGCTTGCGGTGCACGATCTCGTTGTCGCTGCGGGCGAGCAGCAGCAGGCCCTCCACGAGCTGCTCACTGCGCTCGTTGGTGGCGAGCAGAGTCTTGCCGAGCTGCTGGAGGTCGGCCGACGCCTCCGGGTCGGCCAGCTGCACCTCCAGGAGCGTGCGGTTGATCGCCAGTGGCGTCCGCAGTTCGTGCGACGCGTTGGCCACGAAGCGGCGCTGCGCGTCGAAGGACCGCTCCAGCCGGTCGAGCATGTCGTCGAAGGTGTCGGCGAGCTCCTTGAGCTCGTCGTCAGGGCCGTCGAGCTCGATCCGGCGCTTGAGGTCGGAGCTGACCACGCCGCGCGCGGTGCGGGTGATCCTGCCCAGCGGCGAGAGCACCCGCCCGGCCATCACGTAGCCGAAGGCGAAGGCGACCACGGTCAGCCCTATGAGGGCCATCAGCGAGCGCCTGAGCAGCGTGTTGAGCGCCAGCTCGCGCTGGTGCTGCATGCAGATGTTCAGCGCGGCGTTGAACTGGTCGATGGTGCTGCTGCCGCTGCTGCTCTGCAGATTGGGACACGCGTCCGTCGGCTGCACATTGGCGCCCAGCAGCCGGAAGGGCAGCTCCATGCCCTGGTGCAGCGCCTGTGCGGCCAGCAGGTAGTTGATCCACAGCAGCAGGACGCCCGCGATCAGGAACATGCCGCCGTACAGGACCGTCAGCCGTATCCGGATCGTCGGCCGCAGCCACGGGGGCGGCGCCTCGGCCGGCAGCAGGTCCCAGCCGGGGCGGCGGGGAGCGGCCCGGTCGGCGGGTGGCCTGGCGGGGGGCGGGGGCGGGGCGGAGGAAGTGGTCACGCCGGTCAGATCCGGTATCCGGAGCCCGGCACGGTGACGATCACCGGGGGCTCGCCGAGCTTGCGGCGCAGCGTCATGACCGTCACCCGCACCACGTTCGTGAACGGGTCGGTGTTCTCGTCCCACGCCTTCTCCAGGAGCTGCTCGGCGGAGACCACCGAGCCCTCGCTGCGCATCAGCACCTCCAGCACCGCGAACTCCTTCGGCGCCAGATGCACCTCGGCGCCGTCCCGGAAGACCTCCCGGCGGTTGGGGTCGAGCTTGATGCCGGACCGCTCCAGGACCGGCGGCAGGGCCGTGGTCGTCCGGCGGCCCAGCGCGCGGACCCGTGCGGTCAGCTCGCTGAACGCGAAGGGCTTGGGGAGATAGTCGTCGGCGCCCAGTTCCAGCCCCTCCACCCGGTCGCTCACATCGCCGGCGGCGGTGAGCATCAGCACCCGGGTCGGCATCCCCAGCCCGACGATCTGCCGGCAGACGTCGTCACCGTGGACGACCGGAAGGTCACGGTCGAGGACCACGACGTCGTAGTCGTTCACCCCGATCCGCTCCAGGGCGGCGCCACCGTCGTACACGACGTCGACGGCCATGGCCTCGCGGCGAAGTCCGGTGGCAACCGCATCGGCGAGCAGTTGCTCGTCCTCGACGACCAGTACGCGCAAGGCGCTGTTCCTTCCGTGAGCAGTACGAATGTGCTCCCATCCTGCACCGGACGGCCGTAAACCGGCGGTAAGTGGCGACCGGACCGGAATTCGTCGTCCGCTCGAGGTTTCCTCGTCGCCGGGCCCGGGGAGGACCCGTCGTACACCCACCAACCAAGCCCCGACGCGCTTCCCGCCGCGCCGTTATGGGCTTTGACACACCCCGTGTCAACGACGACGACGAGGGGGCGCCAGCTGATGGACGCATTCACCACCGGAATCCTGCAGCGGATACACAGCACTGAATCCGACCTCCACCACGCCCGTGAGGCCGGCGACGAGTTCCTTGCCGAGGTCGAACAGGGCGAGCTCGACGATCTGCGGCGCCTGGCCGCGGAACACGGCGTGCACATCCAGTCCAAGGTCGCCTGACCAGTACGCCCGGCCGGGCCGCCA
This sequence comes from Streptomyces sp. H39-C1, assembly GCF_027158125.1. Taxonomy (NCBI): domain Bacteria; kingdom Bacillati; phylum Actinomycetota; class Actinomycetes; order Kitasatosporales; family Streptomycetaceae; genus Streptomyces; species Streptomyces sp. H39-C1. Next base: position 133,902 of record NZ_JAPVLS010000004.1, on the reverse strand, counting down.
GGCCCTGGCCCCCGAACCGGAACGGCAGAGCAGCAGCCGTCGGCACGCCCCGGACACCTCCCTGGTGCCGGGGCGCTTCCGTGCCCGCTGCCGCACCCGGACGGGCGTGCGGCAGCGGGCGGTCGTCGGCCGAGCGGTCAGACGGAGTGGTAGCCGAGGACGTCGACCACCAGGTCGATGTTCCCGCCGCTGCCGTTGAAGAACGAGATCTTGCCGTCCCCGATCGGGACGACGACCTGGTTCGGGACCGTCTGACCGGCGATCCAGTTGATGTTGGAGGCCACCGGCTTCTGCCGCCCGTGCGGGTACACCGTCAGAAAGCCCGGTGCGCCCGTGCCGGTCACCGTCACGTTGAGCGTGAGCGACGTGGTATCGGAGGTCTGGTAGCAGTTGAGGGCGACATCGAGCGTCCCGCCGGGCGGGATGACGGCGGCCGGACGGTCCTGGTCGGTGCAGTCGCTCAGGTCGGCCTTACGGGTGTCCAGCACCCGGAAGGGTGTCTCGGCGTGGAAGGTGTTGTGCCCCTGGCCGCTGTAGTAGCCGGCCACATCCGCGATGACCTGCACCGTGCCAGGGCCGGTGCCGCCGCTGTAGAAGGACACCTTGCCGTCCACCACGGGGACCGTCACCAGGTTGGCGACGGTCCTGCCCGGCGCCCAGTTGAGGTTCGAAGCGACCGGACGGGTCGCGCCGTGCGGGTACACCGTCAGGAAGCCGTAGGCGGTCGGCGCGGTCGTCGTCACGTTCAGCGTCACCGCGGTGACGCCGGTCGCCGGGACGCCGTTGGTACCCGCGATCTGGAGATCGACGGAGCCGCCGGAGCGGACCGCGCCCTGCGGCGCGCCCGTGCCGTTCCTGGTGTCCATTGCCCGGGTGGGGCCCGCGGTGGTGAAGACGCTTCCCTTGGCGCTGTAATAGCCCGCCAGGTCGGCGATCACATCGGTGGTGCCCTGACCACCGCGCTGGATGGTGATCCGGCCGTTGTCGTCCACCGGAACGGTCACCAGGTTGGCGACGGTGTCGCCCGCCGCCCAGTTGAGGTTCGAGGCGATCGGCTTCGAATAGGTCGGGTAGACGGCCAGAAAGCCCGCGCCGGTGGTACCGGTGGCGGTGACGTTCAGGGTCACCGCGGTGACGCCGGTGGCCGGCACCCCGTTCCGGCCGGTCACCTGAAGCTGCATGGAGACGGCCGTCGGCAGCTGCGTGGCGTCACCATGCGACGAGCGGGTGTCCAGCAGACGCGTCGGCCCCTGCGGGGTGTAGAGGCTGCCGACGTCCAGCCACTCCCGGGCACCCCGGTCCCGGTGGCCGCCGCCGCTGTTCGGCGTCAGCGGGTCGTCCACCGCCTTGTTGCCCTGGGAGTCGACGTCGAGCATCCCGGGGGCGGTGATGTCCGCCGAGTCGATGGCCGGCAGCGGCTTGGCGTGCTTGTCGCCCTTCCAGGGGACGAGCGGATCGGCGAAGAAGTCGTGCGTGCCCTGGCCGGTCGCGGACCTGAAGGCCGGCTGGTACCCGTACGCGGTGCCCGCCCAGTTGTACGCCGACCGGCCGTCGATCGTGCTGAGGACGTTGTAGTCCGTCTTCGTTCCGGTGACGGAGCCCGGGGCCACGGTCAGGCGGGTGGGGTGCTCCGAGAAGCACTCGAAGGAGTCCCAGCCGGGCACGTCGGTCGGCGCGATGACGTTGTTCGCGATCGTCGCACCGGAGGAGGCCCCGGCCAGCACGATGCCGTCGTGGCAACGGCTGAAGACGGAGTTGCCCACCACGACCGCGCCGGGTGAGTCCGTGACGGAGATCCCGTCGCCGTCATACGCGTTCACGTGGTTCGTGGTCAGCACGGCGCCCTTGACACCGGGGTCCACCACGATGCCGGGACCGCTGATGACGTCGAGGTTCAGGCGCCCGACGGTGACCTTCTCGGAGGTGCCGAGCACGTGGACGGCGGCCGTGGCGGCCCCGGTCACCCATCCGCTGACGTACGACACGTCCGAGGAGTTCTCGATCCGCACCCCCTCGTCGACGGCGGCGAAGTTGAGGCTCTTGATCCGGATGTGCTGGGCGCCGCTGATCGTCAGCCCGCGGGCCGTACCGCCGGCGTCGCGCTTGCCGATGGTGGCCGAGTAGTAGGCGCTGGACCACACCCCGGATGAGGACACGGGGTCCCCGACGAGAGTGATCGGGGCGGCCTCCGTGCCCGACTTGGTGAGATTGACCTGCTCGGGATAGGTCCCCTGCGGCGCGATGTGCACCGTCTGGCCGGGCTGCACCGCGGCGACCGCGGCGGAGACGGTGCAGAACGGCTTGGCCTCCAGGCCGGAGCCGGTGTCCGTGCAGTGCGCGGACGCCGCGTTGTTGACATACAGGTTGGCCGGAGCGGCGGCCGCGGCCGGCTGCAGGACGACCGGAAGGGCGACCGCCCCCAGCAGTGCGGCGGCGCCCCACGCGCCTATGCGAATGTTGATGATTCCCCCATGAACGATGCTGAACGGCCCCCCTTGAGCCGCTCGGCGATCATTTCACAGGGCCCTGACACAGCACCCGGAGCGCCCTTCCCGCGAGCGCTGCCCGACCCGCTGCCGCCCGCGGACGGCCGTGCCGGTCCAGGTCAGTCGTGCCAGGCTCCCAGGTCCTCCAGCAGGCCCTGGAGCGCCTCGAAGAGGCCGGGTCCCGCGGCGACGGTCAGCTCGTTCGAGGGAGCCTGCCCGGGGCGCCCGCCGGTGCGGACGCCCGCCTCCCGGGCGAAGAGGGCGCCGGCCGCGAAGTCCCAGGGATTCAGGCCGCGCTCGTAGTACGCGTCCAGCCGTCCGCAGCCCACGTCGCAGAGGTCGATCGCGGCGGATCCGCCGCGCCGGATGTCGCGCACCTTCGGCAGCAGGGTGCGCAGCACCTCCGCCTGCGTCACCCGCCGGTCGGTGAGGTAGCTGAAGCCGGTGCCCACCAGGGCGTGCGCGAACTCGGGCACCGGGCGCGGCCGGGCCGGGGTGTCGTTGACGAAGGCGCCCTGCCCGAGGACCGCCCGGTAGGTCTCGCCGCGCATCGGGGCCGCGACGACTCCCACCACCGTCTCGCCGTCCACTTCGGCCGCGATGCTCACGGACCAGGAGGGCAGCCCGTACAGGTAGTTGACGGTGCCGTCGAGCGGATCGACGACCCAGCGCACCCCGCTGGTGCCCGGGCTCTCGGTGCCCTCCTCGCCGAGGAAGCCGTCCTGGGGACGGTGCTTCGCGATCAGTTCGGTGATCAGCTTCTCGGAGGCGATGTCCATCTCGGTGACGACGTCGATCGGGCTCGACTTGGTGGCCGCCACCCCGAGGTCGGCCGGCCGGCCGGTGCGCAGCAGTTCGCCCGCCTTGTGGGCGGCTTCCAGCGCGATCTCCAGCAGTTCGGTGCTCACGGCTCTCCTCAGTCGGTGCCCGCGACAGCGGGCTTGGGGCTCCGGGACGGGCAGCAGCCCGCCGGGCAGACGTCGTGGCTCGGACCGAGCGAGCCCAGCGCGCAGGGCCGCGGTGCCAGGCCGCGCTCGCTCGCCGCCCGCTCCAGGACCAGGTCGCGCACGGCGGCGGCGAACCGGGGGTCGGCGCCCACGGTCGCGGCCCGCGCGACCGGCAGCCCCAGTTCGGCGGCCTTGGCGGCCGCCTCGGTGTCGAGGTCGTACTTGACCTCCATGTGGTCGGAGACGAAGCCGATCGGCACCATGACGACGGCGGGCACGCCGCCCTCGTGCAGCTCCGCGAGGTGGTCGCAGATGTCCGGCTCCAGCCACGGGATGTGCGGGGCGCCGCTGCGCGACTGGTAGACGAGCTGCCAGGGGTGCTCGGTGCCGGTCGCCTCCCGTACCGCGTCGGCGATCACCCGGGCGGTGTCCAGGTGCTGCGCCACGTAGGCGCCGCCGTTCCCGTGGCCCTCCACCGGGCCCGAGGTGTCGGCGGCGGCGGTCGGGATGGAGTGCGTGGTGAACGCCAGACGGGCGCCGGCCCTGACCTCGACGGGCAGTTCGCCGAGCGCGGTGAGGACCGCGTCGGTCATGGGTTCCACGAAGCCGGGGTGGTTGAAGTAGTGCCGCAGCTTGTCCACGCTCGGCACCGGCCGGCCCTCGGCCGCGAGCTCGGCGAGGGCGCCGGCCAGGTTCTCCCGGTACTGGCGGCAGCCGGAGTAGGAGGCGTAGGCGCTGGTGGCGAGCACCAGGATGCGGCGGTGCCCGTCGTCGGTCATCTCGCGCAGCGTGTCGACCAGGTAGGGCGCCCAGTTGCGGTTGCCCCAGTAGACCGGCAGGGCGAGGCCGTGCTCGCCGAAGTCCTTGCGCAGCGCGTCGAGCAGCTCGCGGTTCTGCGCGTTGATCGGGCTGACCCCGCCGAACAGGAAGTAGTGCTGCCCGACCTCCTTGAGCCGCTCCCGCGGGATGCCCCGGCCGCGGGTGACGTTCTCCAGGAACGGGACGACGTCGTCGGGTCCCTCGGGGCCGCCGAAGGACAGCAGGAGCAGCGCGTCATAGGGCACGGCCGCGGGACCGGCCTCGTTGTGATCGGACATGGGTCCGATCCTGCCACTGGTGCCCGGCGTCCAGAAAAGCGATTGCCCTGCCACGTAACCTGTGGAGGACAGTCACAAGCCTTACCGACGCCGGCGAAGACGCCGTGGAGTGCCCGTGTCCAGCCCGTATCGCGCGATCTTCGCAGCACCTGGAACCAAGGGTTTCTCGGCCGCCGGTTTCATCGGCCGGCTGCCGCTGTCGATGCTGGGCATCGGCATCGTGACGATGATCTCCCAGGTCACCGGCCGCTACGGGCTGGCGGGCGCGCTCTCCGCGACGCTCGCGATGTCCGGCGCCGTGATGGGCCCGCAGGTGTCCCGGCTCGTCGACCGCTACGGGCAGCGCCGCGTGCTGCGCCCGGCGGCCGGGGTCACCGTGATGGCCGTGGCGGGGCTGCTGCTGTGCGTCGTGTGGGACGCGCCGGACTGGACGCTCTTCGTCTTCGCCGTCATGGCGGGCGCCACTCCGAGTCTGGGCGCGATGGTCCGGGCCCGCTGGGCGGTGATCCACCACGGCACCCCCGCGATGCACACCGCGTACTCCTTCGAGTCGGTGGTCGACGAGGTCTGCTTCATCGTCGGCCCGATCCTGTCGATCGGGCTGTGCACCGTCTGGTTCCCCGAGGCCGGCCCGCTGCTCGCGGCGGTCTTCCTCGCGATCGGCACGTTCCTGCTGACCGCTCAGCGCTCGACGGAACCGGTCCCGCACCCCACGGCCTCCCACGCGGGCGGCTCGGCGCTCCGCTCCCCCGGCCTCCAGGTGCTGGTGACCACCTTCGCCTGCACCGGCGCGATCTTCGGGTCGGTCGAGGTCACGACGGTGGCCTTCGCCGACGAGCTGGGCCACAAGGCCGCGGCCAGCCTGGTCCTCGCGGTGTACGCGTTCGGCTCCTGCGTCGCGGGGCTGGCCTTCGGGCTGCTCCGGCTGAAGGGGCCCGCCTCCCGGGGCTTCCTGGTGGGTGTGTGCGTGATGGCTGTGAGTATGATCCCGCTCCTACTGGTCGGAAACTTGTGGTTCCTGGCCGTAGCGCTGTTCGCCGCGGGCCTGTCCATCGCACCGACGATGGTCATCACCATGGCCCTGGTCGAACAGCTGGTACCGCGTGCGAAGCTGACCGAAGGCATGACGTGGGTGAGCACAGGCATCACGGTCGGCGTGGCTCTCGGAGCCTCGGTGTCCGGGTGGGTGATCGACTCGTCGGGGGCGGAGGCGGCGTTCGCGGTACCGGCCGCCGCCGGGGCACTCGCCGTGGTGGTGGCGGTCCTGGGGTTCCGCCGGCTGCGGCCGGCGCCGGAGCAGGAGGGGGCGCGTACGTATGAGCACGACGAGCACGATGAACGGAACCGCCGAGAAGGCGTGGCGTAACTGGGCGGGGAACGTCACCTCCCAGCCGCGGCGCAGTGTGTCGCCGGCCTCGGTGGACGAGCTGTCCGCCGCCGTTCGCCAGGCCGCCGAGGACGGGCTGACGGCGAAGGCCGTGGGCACCGGGCACTCGTTCACCGCCGCGGCCGCCACCGGTGGGGTCCTCATCCGGCCGGACCGGCTGGCGGCGATCCGGGAGATCGACCGCGAGCGCGGCACGATCACCGTGGAGGCGGGGGTTCCGCTCCACCAGCTGAACGCGGCGCTGGCCGCCGAGGGCCTGTCGCTGACCAATATGGGCGACATCATGGAGCAGACGGTGGCGGGCGCCACCAGTACCGGCACCCATGGCACCGGCCGTGACTCGGGATCGATATCCGCCCAGATCAAGGGCCTGGAACTGGTGCTGGCCGACGGCTCGGTGCTGACCTGCTCGGCGGACGAGAACGCCGATGTCTTCGCGGCGGCCCGGCTCGGGCTCGGCGCCCTCGGGGTGATCAGCGCGATCACGTTCGCGGTCGAACCGCTGTTCCTGCTCACCGCCCGCGAGGAGCCGATGGGCTTCGACCGGGTCATGGCGGAGTTCGACCAGCTGACGACGGAGAACGAGCACTTCGAGTTCTACTGGTTCCCGCACACCGACAGCTGCAACACCAAGCGCAACAACCGCAGTCAGGGCCCGGCCGCCCCGCTCTCCCCCGTCAAGGGCTGGATCGACGACGAGCTGCTCTCCAACGGCCTGTTCCAGGCCGCCTGTTCGCTCGGAAAGGCCGCTCCCGGCACCATCCCCGGCATCGCGAAGGTCTCCAGCCGCGCGCTGTCGGCCCGTACGTACACCGACATCGCGTACAAGGTCTTCACCAGTCCGCGCCGGGTGCGGTTCGTGGAGATGGAGTACGCCGTGCCGCGCGAGGCCGCGGTCGGGGCGATCCGCGAGCTCAAGGCGATGGTCGAGTCGTCGGGGCTGCGGATCAGCTTCCCGGTGGAGGTGCGGATCGCGCCCGCCGACGACATCACCCTGTCCACCGCCTCCGGCCGCGACAGCGCGTACATCGCCGTCCACATGTACCGGGGCAGCCGCTACCAGGAGTACTTCACCGCGGCCGAGAAGATCATGACCGCGCACGAGGGCCGGCCGCACTGGGGCAAGGTCCACACCCGTGACGCGGAGTACTTCTCCGGGGTCTATCCGCGCTTCGGCGAGTTCACCGCCCTGCGCGACCGGCTGGATCCGCAGCGGCTCTTCGGCAACGACTACCTGCGGCGGGTGCTCGGCGCGTAGGACCGCTCAGGGTCCGCCGCGCACAGGGCTGCGTCCCGGCGCCCGCGGCGGCCCCCTGGGCGCCGGGAGACGCGCTGCCGCCCGCCCCGCCCTTGCCGTCGTCCGAGGACTGGCCGGGGTCCGGGGTCGGCGAGGTGCTGGTGCTCGGGCTGCCGCCCGAGGACGGGGAACCGCTGGGATCTGGCGTCGGCGAGCCGCTGCCGCTCCCCGAGGGGGTCGGTGACGGCGACGAGGACTCCGAAGGAGTCGTCGACGATCCGGGCGAGGGGGTGTCCCCGGGGGTGCGGGCCGGATCGGAGGCCGGGGCGCTCGGCCGGTCGGCCGGCGGCCGGTGGTGCGATCCGCCGCCGTCGAAGACCGCCGTGACCGACGGCTCCGATCCGGTGGCCAGCTCGATCGAGGTGACGGTGCCCATCGCCAGCACGAAGACGACCACGGCGCCGATCGCCGACTTGCGCCAGCCGCGCTTGGTCGTGCCGTGCACGGTCGCCTCGCCGTACTCCCCGTCGGGGATCCCGTCCTCGCCCGGTGGCGGCAGCTCTTCCAGCAGCCGGGCGGAGCCCGCCTCCGGGTCCGTCCCCGGGACGGAGACCGGCAGGTGCCGGGTGGACACCGTGCGGATCTGCTCGCCGGTGCGCCGGAAGAAGTGCTGGAAGACCGTGCCGCCCGCGGTGGCCACGATGCTGACCACGCCGGCGCCGATGATCGTCCCGTACACACCGAGCTGCGACGCCAGGAGTGCCGCGGTCACGGCCGCCAGCGCACTGCCCGCCACTTGGGGGACGCTCAGGTCCAGCCGTCCCCGCTGGGACGTTTCCTCGCGCTCGTCCTTTTCGTCCATATCCATACCTGGGTAGCCGATCTCATCCTCCTTGCACAGAGAAGAGACATATGGGCGAAGGCAGTAGTTCCACTTGCGGCCATTCTGTGAGCCTCGCCACTCAACTCCCTTGTCGCGGAAGAACTTCGGCAGCGCCGCAACCCACCCCAGTGGCCCGAATGGAGTACTGTGGCGAATCCTGGCTCCGGCTTCCCGTCCGGTTGCCCGGACCAACGGGAGGGGAGCCCGGAGGCGGTGCTCATCCCGGGGTGCCGCGTTTGGTCACTCTGAGTGGTCAACTGGTCACCGTCCCATAACGGCGAGTCACGGCACCTGCCCGACACGCCGGGTAACCCTGCAAGGTTGTGGCGTGCCGCACCTGGGCAGGCCACACTCGTCCAACGGGAGCAGCGACGCACGTGACGTCGGCAGGCACCACCCGGGAGGTTCCCATGCCCGAACTGCGTGTCGTGGCCGTCAGCAACGACGGCACACGACTGGTGCTCAAGGCTGCAGACAGCACGGAATACTCGCTCCCCATCGACGAGCGACTCCGGGCAGCGGTACGCAATGACCGTGCCCGCCTCGGCCAGATCGAGGTCGAGAGCCACCTGCGGCCAAGGGACATCCAGGCACGGATACGAGCCGGAGCCTCAGCGGAAGAGGTCGCCCAGACCGCCGGTATTCCGGTGGAACGGGTCCGCCGCTTCGAGGGTCCGGTGCTCGCCGAGCGCGCCTTCATGGCCGAGCGGGCCAGGAAGACCCCGGTGCGGCGGCACGGCGAGAGCGCCGGACCGCAGCTCGGTGAAGCGGTCGCGGAGCGGCTGCTGCTGCGCGGCGCCGAGAAGGAGACCGTTCTCTGGGACTCCTGGCGGCGCGACGACGGCACCTGGGAAGTCCTGCTGGTCTACCGGGTGGCCGGTGAACCGCACTCCGCGAGCTGGACGTACGACCCGCCCCGGCGGCTCGTCCAGGCCGTGGACGACGAGGCACGGGCGCTGATCGGCGAGACCACCCAGCAGGAGACCCCGGAGACCCAGGACTCCAAGGAGCCGCCGAGCTTCCCCTTCGTGCCGCGGATCGCCCGGCTGCCCAGGGACCGCCCGCTGGACCGGGCGCTCGACCGGCAGCTGGAACGGCCCGACCGGCCGCAGGAGCGCAGTGCCGAACGTGCCGAGGAGGACCGGGACTCGCTGACCAGCCTGCTGGAGGCGGTGCCGAGCTTCCGCGGCGACATGGTCGTACCGTCACCGCCGTCCGCGCCCCCGGAGACCGCTCCGGCGGAGCAGCCGGAGGAGCCGGCGGCCGAGGAGGCCGCTCCGCCCGCGGCGAGCACGGGTGCGGGCTCCGCTTACGCGGACGTCCTGATGCCGCGGGCCGTCGCGGGCCACCGCGACCGGCTGGTCGGCACCACGGACCGGCAGGCCGAGGCGGACGGTGTCCGGCCGGGACGCCGGGCGACGGTGCCCAGCTGGGACGAGATCGTCTTCGGCAGCCGCCGCAAGAAGCAGGAGTAACCGCAGAAATCGACGGTAAGGGGCGGCGCACCTGGTGCGCCGCCCCTTACCTGTTCGCCCTACCCCTGTCCGGGGCCCTGTTCCGAGGTCAGCCCGGCTGCGCGCCGGTGGCGACCGGGCGGTCCGGGTCGGCCGTCCATTCGCTCCACGAACCCACGTACAGCGCGGCGGGGATGCCCGCGACCGCCAGCGCCAGCACCTCCTGCGCCGCCGAGACGCCGGAGCCGCAGTAGACGCCGACCTCGGCGGAGTCCTTGGCGCCCAGCTCCGCGAACCGGGCCGCCAGCACCTCGGCCGGCAGGAAACGGCCGTCCGCCGCGAGGTTCTCCGTGGTCGGAGCGCTCACCGCGCCCGGAATGTGGCCGGCGACGGGGTCGATCGGCTCGACCTCGCCCCGGTAGCGCTCGCCCGCCCTGGCGTCGAGCAGCAGACCGCGCCGGGCCAGCGCCGCCGCGTCCTCGGCGGTCAGCAGCGGGGTCGATCCGACGGCGGGGGTGAAGTCACCGTGGGCGGGATCCGCCGTTCCGGTCTCCAGCTGCAGCCCGGCGGCGGTCCAGGCGGCCAGCCCGCCGTCCAGGACCCGGACCCGGGTGTGGCCGGTCCAGCGCAGCATCCACCAGGCGCGAGCGGCGCCCCAGCCCTGCGCGGCATCGTAGACGACCACGTCACGGTCGGCGCTGACACCGGCCGCGCGCATCGCGGCGCCGAAGATCTCCGGGTCGGGCAGCGGGTGCCGGCCGGCCGCGCCGGGTTCGCCGGCCAGCTCGGATTCGAGGTCGACGTAGACCGCTCCGGGAATGTGGCCCGCCTCGTACTCCGGACGGCCCGGAGGGGCCCCGAGCTGGTAGCGGACGTCGAGGACGGTGGTCCGGCTCAGCTCGCTCGCGAGTTCGACTGCAGCGATAATGGGTTCCATACGTCCATTGTGGGCCTCACACGTTGGACGTTCGACTGATCGCCATCGCGCGGCCACCGTCTCAAAACGGAAGTCAAATACCAAAACGGGCACTATTCAGCACTTAGGGGTTGGATGCGGCGCGGCCGGGGCGCGCCGCGGGCCCGGTGGTGGAACCATCGACTTCGGCACCTCCCCCGAATGCCCCGCGCGCCGGCCCCGAGGAGAGAATTCAATGACCGAGGTACCGAGCCGGCGTCCCCCCGGCACGCCCTGCTGGGTCAGCTTGATGGCACACAATCTGGATGCGGCCCAGGAGTTCTACGGTGCCCTGTTCGGATGGGAGTTCCACGAGGGACCGCAGCACCTCGGCCCCTATGTCCGGGCCGAGCTGGGCGGGCGGCAGATCGCCGGGATCGGAGACGGCCCGAAGGACCGGCATCTGCCGGTCTCCTGGACCACGCTGCTGGCCTGCGACGACGCGGACGTCACCGCGGAGCTGATCCGTGAGTGCGGCGGCACGGTGGGCGTCGGCCCGCTGGACGCGGACCACGAGGGGCGGATGGCGGTGGCCGTCGACCCGTCGGGCGCGGTCTTCGGCATCTGGCAGGCCCAGCGCCACCCCGGCGCCGACGTGATCGGCGAGCCGGGCACGCTGGCCTGGAACGAGCTGGTGACGCGCGAGTCGTCGACCGTCGCGAAGTTCTACACCGATGTCTTCGGGTACGAGACGGAGCCCGAGGCGGCGGCGGACTTCGACTACCTCACCCTACGGCTGAAGGGCCGCCCGGTGGCCGGGATCCACGGCGTCGGCCAGTCGCTGCCCCGCGACCGGGGCGCGCACTGGATGACGTACTTCGCCGTGGCGGACACCGACGCGGCGACCCGCCGGGTGGTCGAGCTGGGCGGCCGGGTGCTGCAGCCGGCCCGTGACTCCGGCTACGGGCGGCTGGCGACGGTGGCCGATCCCGAGGGTGCCGTCTTCACCGTCATCGACGCGGCCCGCTGACCCCGTTCCGGTCGACTGCCTGGTCCACCGGCAGGACGTCCGGGGACAGGGTCGCGGCCTGAGCGCTCGCCGCCGTCATCCGCCGGGTGTGGTGACGGCGGCACAGCACCTCGTAACCCACCTCGCTGGCCGGGCGGTTGACGTCGCCGACGACGACCTGCGCGCCTTCGACGACCATCTGGCCGTCTATGGTGCGGGCGTTGTGGGTGGCGCGGGCCCCGCACCAGCACAACGCCTCGACCTGCAGGACCTCGATACGGTCGGCCATCTCGACGAGCCGCTGCGATCCGGGGAAGAGCTTGGTCCTGAAGTCGGTGGTGATGCCGAAGGCGAAGACGTCCAGGCCCAGGTCGTCGACGATCCGGGCGAGCTGGTCGATCTGGGCGGGCGCGAAGAACTGCGCCTCGTCGACCAGGACGTAGTCGGCACGGCCGCCGCCCGACAGGTGCGAAACCACATAGCCGTAGAAGTCGACGTCGTCGGCGGCCTCGATCGCCTTGGTGGACAGGCCCAGCCGGGAGGAGAGCACGCCCTCGCCCGCCCGGTCGTCGCGGGTGAAGATCATGCCCTGCAGCCCCCGCGTCGAGCGGTTGTGCTCGATCTGAAGAGCGAGGGTGCTCTTTCCGCAGTCCATCGTTCCGGAGAAGAACACAAGCTCGGGCATGAGGAGGACGTCGGCCTTTCGGGAAGCAGGACGGAGGAGGGGCTGCGCTGCGGGTCAGGAACGTACTTCGAGCAGCGGTACCTGCTGCTCGACGGGGGTCATCGAGCCGTGCAGGCCGACCATCTGGGACTCCCCCGCCTCGGTGCGGCTCGCGATGACCGCGATGTCGTCGCGGGCCACGGCGATCACATCGCCGATCCTGCCGAGCACCCGTTCGTCGACGGGGTCGCCGGGGCGGCCGAACCAGCCTGCCGCGACGGCCTCTTCGCGGGTGGCCACCCACATCTGCTCGCCGAGCACCTCGCTCCACACCGTGTACACGTCGGCAGCGGCGCCCGGCACGGCGTAGACATGGCGGGCGCGGGCCTCGCCGCCGAGGACGGCGACGCCGGCACTCAGCTCCCAGTCCTCGTCGAAGTCGATCCTGGACTCGTCGTCGAACGGGATGTCGATCATGCCGTGGTCGGCGGTGATGTACAACGCGGAGCGCGGCGGGAGTTGCTCGGCCAGCCGCTGGGCGAGCCGGTCGACCATCATCAACTGGCCGCGCCAGGCGTCGGAGTCGACGCCGTGCCGGTGGCCCATGGAGTCCAGCTCGCTGTAGTACGTGTAGACGAGCGTCCGGTCGGCGGCGCCGAGCCGGTCGGCCGCCAGGTCCATCCGCTCGTCACCGGTGAGCCGGCCGTGGAAGGTGCCGCCGCTGAGCGCGATCTTCGTCAGCGGGGTGTGCTGGAAGTTCGGCGAGGACACCTGGCACGTCTCGACCCCGGCGGCGTCGGCGAGCTGGAAGACGGTGGGGTACGGCTGCCACACGTGCGGATCGGTCCAGGGCTGCCAGCGCAGCTGGTTCATCAGCCGGCCGGAGGACGGATCCAGGACGGTGTAGCCGGCGAGCCCGTGGCGGGCCGGCGCCAGGCCGGTGCCGACCGAGGCGAGCGAGGTCGCGGTGGTGGACGGGAAGCCCGCGGTGAGCGGCTGCCCGGTGCCGCCGGTCGAGGTGTGCATCAGGGAGGCGAGAAAGGGCGCCTCCTCGGGGTGCGCGCGCAGCAGTTCCCAGCCCATGCCGTCGACCAGGAAGACGCAGACGCGGTCGGCGGGGGCCAGTTCGAGGCCGGTGACGGGCATCCCGGGGACGGCGAGCCCGGCGGTGGCCGCGGGGAAGAGGTCGCAGAGCGAAGCGGTGCCGTAGAGCGGTGCCGGTGCGGTACGCGGATCCAGTGGCGCGGGGTCGTAAGCGGGTACGGCGTGCACCATCAGCGGTCGGCCGCCGTCGCCTCGGAGAGCGCCTGCGCGAAGGCCAGGGCCTGGCGTACCGCGTCGGGCCCGTCGCCGGCCTCGCTGACGCGGAGTGACAGGTCGTCGGCGGTCGAGGAGCCGGTGTAGCCGTGGTCGGCGTCGCAGTTGGGGTCGCCGCAGGCGGCGGGCTCCAGGTCCAGCCGGCTGACGGCGCCCCAGCCGATGGTCAGCACGACCTCGCGCGGCAGCGTGCCGGGTACGTACGCCTCGGGGTTGGCCACCACGCGGCTGACCACCACGGACGAGATCCGGCCGATCTTCACGGACTCGGTGGAGGTGGTCGCGTACGGGGTCGGGGACGTGTCGTCGGCGGCCTGCTCGTCGGTGTGGCTCACGATGAAGCGGTGGTCGGTGATGACCAGCACCGTCACATGCCGGCGCACCTCGTTCGCGTCGAACGTCGTCTCCTGATGGACCAGGTACGACGCCACCGGTTCGCCGCCCACCGCTGCCTCGACGGCCTCGGCCACCAGGGCCGGGTAGTAGCCGCTGCGCTCGATGGCCGTGCGCAGGCCCTGGGTCGTCATACCGGTCTTCGCCATGGGGTCCATCTTAAGGGCGGGTACCGCTCAGAAGGACGACAGTGCGCGTGGTCCGAGATCGGTTCTGGCGGGCGGCCGGTCGAGCCGGACGGATGCTCCCAGCACCGTGAGGCCGTGGGCTGCGACGACCACCGGCTCCAGGTCGACGGCGACCACTTCCGGGAGGTCGTCGACCAGCAGCGAGACCCGCAGCAGCAGCTCCTCCAGGGCCGCCGTGTCCACCGGTTCGCTGCCGCGCCAGCCGAAGAGCAGCGGGGCGGCCTTGATGGAGCGCACCAGTTCCGCGGCGTCCCGGTCGGTGGCCGGCACCAGCCGGTGCGAGGTGTCCCCCAGCAGCTCCGAGGGGGCTCCGGCCAGGCCGAACGAGAGCACGGCGCCGACCGCCGGGTCGACCGTGGCGCGGACGACGGTGTCCACCCCGCGCGGTGCCATCGCCTGCACCACCAGCAGCAGCTCCTCCGGTTTGCCGAGCCGCGCGGTCAGCTCCTCGTAGGCCCGCCGCAGATCGCCCTCGTCGGCGAGGTCGAGCCGGACCCCGCCGAGGTCGGCCCGGTGCCGCAGGTGCGGCGCCGTCGTCTTGAGCGCCACCGGGTAGCCGAGCCGCCCCGCGGCGGCCAGCGCCGCGGCGATCCCGGGCGCGGGCAGCGCGGACCGCACGGTGATCCCGTAACGCCCCAGAAGCGCGGCGGCGGCCGCCTCGTCGAGGACGACGCCGTGCTCGCCCTCGGTCTCCCCCGCGTCCAGCAGCCGTGCCACATCGGCGGCCGCCGCGCTCTCCTCGATGTCCGTGAACTGCGGCACCCGGCCGGGCGTCTCGGCCCCCTGCCGCCACCGCGCGTACTCCACCGCCTCCGCCAGCGCCCGCACCGCACGGTCGGCGGCGGGATACGCGGGAACCCGCGCCTGGGCGGTCCCGTCCGCAGCGGCTTCGGCCCCGTCGGACGCGGCCTCCGGGACCGGGGCGCCCAGCCGGTCGGCCATGGTCTCCAGGGCGAGATGGGCGACGACGACGGGTTTGCCGGAGCCGGCCGCGGCAGCGCGCAGCGCGCGGGCGAGGGCGGGGTCGTCGCCGGACTCGGGGTCGGGGGCGTCCTCGCAGCCGACCCGGGGGATGGCGGTGACGACCACCGCGTCGCTGCTGTCGTCGGCCAGTGCCGCGGTGAGCGCGGTCCTGAAGTCGTCGGGGCCGGCCGAGGTGGTGAGGTCGATCGGCGCGATCGGCCGCAGCCCGGCGGTCAGGGCCGCGTCGTAGGTGAGCAGGCCGAGGGAGTCGGAGTTGCCGAGGATCGCGACCCGGCCGCCGCGCGGGATGGGCTGGAAGGAGAGCAGCAGGCCCACGTCCAGGAGTTCGGTGACCGTGTCGACGCGGATCACCCCGGCCTGCCGGAAGAGCGCGGACACCGTGCTGTCCGGGATCCGGGTCGGGGACACGGCGTGCCCGGCCGGGGTGGTGCCGGAGTGCAGGGCGCCCTTGACGACCACGACCGGCTTGCTCGCGGCGGTCCGCTTGGCGAGCCGGGTGAACTTGCGCGGGTTGCCGAAGGATTCGAGGTACATCAGGACCGCGTCGGTGTCCGGGTCGTCCTGCCAGAACTGCAGCAGGTCGTTGCCGGAGACATCGGCCCGGTTGCCCGCCGACACGAACGAGGAGAGGCCGGCGCCGCGCCGGTGCAGTCCGGAGAGCAGCGCGATGCCGATCGCGCCGGACTGGGTGAACAGCCCGAGCCGTCCGGTGGCCGGGACCTCGGGCGAGAGCGAGGCGTTGAGGCGTACGCCCGCCGCGGTGTTGACGATGCCGAAGGCGTTGGGGCCGATGACCCGCATGCCGTACGAGCGGGCCTGGCGCACCAGTTCGCGCTGCCGCTCCCGGCCCTCGGGGCCGGATTCGGCGTAGCCGGCGGTGACCACGACCAGCCCCTGGACGCCGTGTTCGCCGCAGGCCGCGACGGCGGCGGGCACGTTCTCGGCGGGCACCGCGATGATCGCCAGGTCGACGGGTTCGGGGATCCCGGCGACGGTGCGGTGCGCGCGGACGCCGTCGAGGGTGCTCTCGCCTTCGGGGAACGAGCGGTTGACCGCGTGCACCCGGCCGGTGAAGCCGCCCGCGACCAGGTTGCGCAGCAGGGTGCGGCCGACGCCGCCGGGCCGCCGGCCCGCGCCGATCACCGCCACCGACCGGGGGGTGAGCAGCCGCTGCACCGACCGGGCTTCGGCGCGGTGCTCGCGGGCCCGCATCACCTGGACCGACGCCTCGGTGGGCTCCAGGTCGAGTTCGAGGTGGACGACGCCGTCGGTGAAGCTGCGCTGCTGGGTGTAGCCCGCGTCGGTGAAGACCTTGACCATCTTGCGGTTGGCGGGCAGCACTTCGGCGATGAAGCGCAGGATGCCGCGCTCGCGGGCGACCGCCCCGATGTGCTCCAGCAGCGCGGAGGCCACCCCGCGGCCCTGGTGGGAGTCCTGGACGAGGAACGCCACCTCGGCCCGGTAGGCGTCCCCGCTGGCCGGCCGGCCCTCCGCGTCGATGCGGTCGTAGCGGACGGTGGCGATGAACTCGTCGCCGATGGTGGCGGCCAGGCCCACCCGGTCGTCGTAGTCGTGGTGGGTGAAGCGGTGCACGTCGCGGTCGGAGAGCCGGGGGTACGGCGCGAAGAAGCGGTAGTACTTCGACTCGTCGGAGACCTGCTCGTAGAAGTCCACCAGCCGCTGGGCGTCGCCGGGCCCGATGGGCCGGATGTGGGCGATGCCGCCGTCGCGCAGGACGACGTCCGCTTCCCAGTGCACCGGATACGGGCGGGGGGCCGGAGTCGTCATGGGGCCAGGGTATGCGGACAGGTGTCCGGGCGCGCCTTGCTGACCGGGCTGCTGTCCGGGTGTGCCCGGATAGCGTGGGGTCATCGCAGCGGGCAGGCTGAACTGCGTCGAGGTGCCTGAGCAGTCTTCCGCCCGTGCGAGACTGGTCTAGACAACAGGAACGACCTGAAGGGCTACACCATGGTTGAGCGCCGTGTCACCGTCGGCTGGGCCGAGGGCCTGCACGCCCGCCCCGCTTCACTCTTCGTCCGCGCGGTGACCGCCGCCGGCGTCCCGGTGACCATCGCGAAGGCGGACGGCAACGCCGTCAACGCGGCCTCGATGCTGGCCGTGCTCGGCCTGGGCGCGCAGGGCGGCGAGCCGATCGTGCTCGCGTCGGAGGCCGATGGCGCCGACGCCGCGCTCGACCGGCTGGCCAAGCTGGTCTCCGAGGGCCTCGAGGAACTCCCCGAAGCCGTCTGAGCCCATGGGCGTAGGCCCGTGCAGGAATTCGGCGGGGCCGCGTTGTCCGAATGGATAACGCGGCCCCGCCTTTCTTTATTCAGGGCCACGATAATTCTGCCCACTTGTATACGGCGCCATTGTTAATTCCGCCGCCGCGCCGCGTATACAGGGTGTTTCGGAGTCCTCACCGCGACCGCGCGCTCCACATGCCCGGCCGAGATCTTCCGGGCCCGTTCCGCGTCGCCGCGGGCCACGGCGTCGACTATCGCGCCGTGCTCCTCCCAGGACTCCACCGCCCGGCCGGGGTCACCCTCCCCGTACACCCAGGCGATCTTGTGCCGCAGCTGGGTGAGCAGCGCGGCCAGGGTGGGGCTCCCGGAGGCCTGGGCGAGCGTCTCGTGGAACCAGCCGCTCAGGGACGGCAGATCCGACAGCTGGCCCTGCTGGGAACGTTCCTGGCCCAGCCGCACCAGCCCGCGCAACACCTTGAGGTGGGCGTCCGTGCGCCGCTGTGCGGCCCTGGCGGCCCCCAGCGGCTCCAGGAGGCCGCGGATCTCCAGCAGGTCGGCCGCCTCCTGCTCCGTCGGCTCCGCGACGGAGGCGCCCGCGTGCCGGCGGGTACGGACGAACCCCTCCGACTCCAGGGTGCGCAGCGCCTCACGCACCGGGACCCTGGAGACGCCGTACCGCCTCGCCAGCAGCTCCTCGGTCAGCCGGCTGCCCGGCGGATAGAAACCGCCGACGATGTCGTCACGGATCGCGGTGCACACGACCTGTGCGGAGATACGACGCCCCGCGCCGTCCGTCCCGTTCACATCCGATTCCGCATCGCCGGTCTCCATTCTTTTCCCCGTATTCTTCGGCGACTCTATTCCAGCACAACCAGGATTCCGACCGCAGTCCAGAATTCATGGATTATTTTTGGACAGCACGAAGGCCCCGACGGGGAGCCGGGGCCTTCGAGGGGGACGGGGGTGCTGGTCTCGGGTGGATCAGATGGAGACGCCGTGCGAGCGGAGGTACGCCACGGGGTCGATGTCCGAGCCGTAGTCGGCCGTGGTGCGGGCCTCGAAGTGCACGTGCGGTCCGGTGACGTTGCCGGTCGCGCCGGACAGGCCGATCTGCTGGCCGGTGGTGACGGTCTCGCCGACCGACACGCTGAGCGAGGACATGTGGGCGCACAGCGTGTAGATGCCGTCGCTGTGCCGGATCACGACGTTGTTGCCGTAGGCCGAGTCGAAGCCCGCGGTGACGACGGTGCCGGCGCCCACGGCGTGGACCGGGGTGCCGGTGGACGCGGTGAAGTCGACGCCGGTGTGGTAGCCGGAGGACCACATGGAGCCGGGGACCTTGTAGCCGGTTCCGATGCCGCTGTTGACGGGCAGCACGAAGGAGTTGAGCTTCCTCCGCTCCTCCGCGGCACGGGCGGCGCGGGCCTCGGCGGCGCGCTCTGCCTTGATCTTCGCCTCGGCGGCGGCCTTCTTCTTGGCGGCCTCGGCGGCCTGGGCCACGCGCTTGGCCTCATCGGCCTTCCGCTTGGCCTCGGCGGCCTTGCGCTTCGTCTCGTCGGCCGCCTTGTGCTGGGCGGCGGCCTGGGCGGCGAGGGAGTTGGTGAGGCCCTCCGAGGCGTCGAGGGCGCGAGCGAACGACGTGTCCTCGATGGTGTTGGGAACGACGGCGCGTTCCGGGGTGGAGAGCGCGGTGGCCGCGGTGGCGCCGAAGGTGCCGGCTGCGGTCAGAACGGCTACGCCGGCCAGGGTGGTCCCGGTGCGGAGTGCGGCACGACGGGGACGGCGGTGCTTCCCGCTGGGCGCGGGCAGAACAGTGAACGCCATGGGTACGGCGAGATCCTTTCCTTCCTTCTCGCCTACCGGGTTAGCTGACGGGTTCGGAGCAGGAAGGTCTCCTACGGGCTGCCTCGTGTGGTGAAGACGGCCCGATTCACCCCAGGGACGTGGGTCCCCGGCTCCCCAGGCTCGCGCTGACGGGGACTCGGCGATCACTGCCCGGTTGCCGCTGGTCGCGGCGGATGGTGACGGACAGCAGAGCAGGACGCTAATCGGACCGCGTCGGTTACGGCAAACAGATCAGGTGATTTGTTGCGTTCGCCACAAGGGAGGTTTGCGGGCCGATAGAGATCCAAAACGCCCGGAACCCCGGCGCCCCAAGGGGTGCGCCAGGGTTCCGCCGCGCATCGGGACGGCGCCCGCGAGGAGGGCCGTCCACCCGTCCCCGGTAGGGGACGGCCGCCGCCGGAGGCCGGTCAGCCGGCCGCGATGACCTTCACCGGGCCGAGTCCCAGCTCCGTGACGGGTCCCTCGATCGCCGAGGCGTCGCCCACGAGGACGACGACCATGCGTTCCAGCGGGAAGGCGCTGACCACCGCGGCGGTCGCCTCCACGGTGCCGGTCCGCGCCAGCCGCGCGTACATCTGGGCCTGGAAGTCGTCCGGCAGGAACTGCTCGACCTGGTCCGCGAGCGTGCCGGCGACGGCCGCCGCCGTCTCGTAGCGCAGCGGAGCCACCCCGACGAGGTTCTGCACGGCGACGTCGCGCTCGTCGTCGGTGAGCCCCTCGGCCGCCAGGGTGCGGATGACCTGCCAGGCGTCGGCGAGCGCGGGTCCGGTGACCTCGGTGGCCACCGAGCCGCTGATGGCGAGCAGCGAGGCGCCCGTCCCCTCCTGTGTGGACAGGAGCACCTGGCCGAAGGCCCGCACGCCGTACGTGTAGCCCTTCTCCTCGCGCAGCACCCGGTCCAGCCGGGAGGTCAGGGTGCCGCCCAGGCAGTACGTGCCGAGCACCTGGGCCGCCCAGACCGGGTCATGGCGGTCGGAGCCGGTACGGCCGATCAGCAGCTGGGTCTGCACCGCGCCCGGCCGGTCCACGATCACCACGCGCGCGGTGTCGTCGGCGGTGATCTGCGGCAGCGGGCGGGGCTCCGCGGTCGAGCCGGTCCACTCGCCGAGCGTCTCGTCCAGCAGCGCGACCAGGTCGATACCGGTCAGATCACCGACGACGACGGCCGTGGTGGTGGCGGGACGCACGTACGCCTCGTAGAACGCCCTGACGGCCGCGGCGTCGATCCTCGCCACCGTCTGCTCGGTGCCCTGGCGCGGGCGGGAGCAGCGCAGATCGGCGGGGAACAGCTCCGCGGAGAGCGCCATGGAGGCGCGGCGGGCCGGGTTGGCCAGCTCGTGCGGGATCTCGTCGAGCCGGTTGTTGACCAGCCGCTCGACCTCGCTGTCGGGGAACGCGGGGGCGCGCAGGGCGTCCGCGAGCAGCCCGAGGGCCTTGTCCAGCCGGGAGGCCGGGACCTCCAGCGAGACCCGCACGCCCGGGTGGTCGGCGTGCGCGTCGAGCGTGGCGCCGCAGCGCTCCAACTCGGCGGCGAACTCCTCCGCGGTGAGCTTGTCGGTGCCCTCGGAGAACGCGCGGGCCATGATCGTGGCCACCCCGTCCAGGCCCTCGGGTTCGGCGTCCAGCGGCGCCGAGAGCAGCACCTCCACCGCGACGACCTTCTGGCCGGGACGGTGGCTGGTGAGCACGGTCAGCCCGTTGCCGAGCGTCGACCGGTCGGGGGCCGGGAAGGCCCACGGCTTGGGGGCGCCCGGCTGCGGCTGGGGGTGGAACGTCATGGTCGCGGCGACGTCGGTCACTGGTCCGCGCCTTCCTGCTCGGTCTCGTCGGCCGCCTCGTCGGGCGAGCCGGTGGGCTCGTAGACCAGGACGGCTCGGTTGTCGGGGCGCAGCCGGGCCGCGGCGACGGCCTGCACTTCCTCGGCAGTGATCTCCAACACCCGCTGGACGGCGCTGAGCGCCAGCTGCGGGTCGCCGTAGAGCACCGCGAAACGGCACAGCTCGTCGGCGCGGCCGGCGACCGTCGCGAGCCGGTCCAGCCACTCGCGCTCCAGCTGGGCCTGGGCCCGTTCCATCTCCTGCGGGGTGGGCCCCTCGGCGGCGAAACGGGCCAGCTCCTCGTCGACCGCGGCCTCGATGTCGGCCAGTTCGACGCCGCTGGACGCCTTGATGTCCAGCCAGCCGAGCGACGGCGCGCCGGCCAGCCGCAGCAGGCCGAACCCGGCCGCCACGGCGCTGCGGTCGTGCCGCACCAGCCGGTTGTGCAGCCGGGACGACTCACCGCCGCCGAGCACGGTCAGCGCCAGGTCGGCGGCGTCGGACTCCCGGGTGCCGTCGTGCGGCAGCCGGTACGCGGCCATCAGGGCGCGCGAGGGCACGTCCTCCTCGACGATCTCGCGGAGCTGTCCGCCCATCACGTCGGGCAGTGATCCGTCGCGGGGGGCGGGCTTGCCGTCGTGGCCGGGGATGGTGCCGAAGTACTTCTCGACCCAGGCCAGCGTCTGCTCGGGGTCGATGTCGCCGACCACGGCCAGCACCGCGTTGTTGGGCGCGTAGTACGTGCGGAAGAACGCCCGCGCGTCCTCCAGGGAGGCCGCGTCCAGATCGGCCATCGAGCCGATCGGGGTGTGGTGGTACGGGTGGCCGTCGGGGTAGGCCAGCGCGGTCAGCCGCTCGAAGGCCGTGCCGTACGGCACGTTGTCGTACCGCTGGCGGCGCTCGTTCTTGACGACGTCGCGCTGGTTCTCCAGGCTCTCCTCGTCGAGCGCGGTGAGCAGGCTGCCCATCCGGTCGGCCTCGAGCCACAGCGCCAGCTCCACCTGGTGGGCCGGCATCGTCTCGAAGTAGTTGGTGCGTTCGAAGCTGGTGGTGCCGTTGAGCGAACCGCCGGCGCCCTGGACCAGCTCGAAGTGACCGTTGCCCTTCACACTGGACGAGCCCTGGAACATCAAGTGCTCGAACAGGTGGGCCAGTCCGGTCCGGCCTTTCACCTCATGACGGGAACCGACGTCGTACCAGAGGCACACCGAGGCGACCGGGGTGAGGTGGTCCTGGGAGAGCACCACACGCAGGCCGTTCGCCAAGCGGTGTTCGGTTGCTGTCAGGCCGTCGGAGTCCTGCGGCTGTGTGCCGTCCGACGTGGCCGTGAGACCCATGGGCAAGCTGTCCTTCCGGTCGCGTGCACTTGTCTTGGTCGAGTGCTGACACTCTAGGCAAGCGTGCCGACACCACGCGAAGTTCCCGCTAACGGCACGCTTGTGCCGGGCGGTGGTCACCACTGTCAGTGAGCCGGTCCACAATGGTCCGCGTCAGTCCCGCTCAGGTCCAGGAAAAGGAGCAGCAGCCGCGATGGCCCGCCGCACCACGAAGACCCCTCCTCCCGACGACTTCGAGGAGCGCATCCTCGACATCGACGTCGTCGATGAGATGCAGGGCTCCTTCCTCGAGTACGCCTACTCGGTCATCTACTCGCGCGCCCTGCCCGATGCCCGCGACGGGCTCAAGCCCGTGCACCGGCGCATCGTCTACCAGATGAACGAGATGGGGCTGCGCCCCGACCGCGGTTACGTGAAGTGCGCCCGCGTCGTCGGCGAGGTGATGGGCAAGCTGCATCCGCACGGCGACGCCTCCATCTACGACGCCCTGGTGCGGATGGCGCAGCCGTTCTCCATGCGGCTGCCGCTGGTCGACGGGCACGGGAACTTCGGCTCCCTGGGCAACGACGACCCGCCCGCCGCGATGCGTTACACCGAGTCGAAGATGGCCGGGGCCGCCACGCTGATGGTGGAGTCCATCGACGAGGACACCGTCGACTTCTCGCCCAACTACGACGGTCAGGAGATGGAGCCGGTCACGCTCCCGGCCGCCTACCCGAACCTGCTGGTCAACGGCTCGTCGGGGATCGCGGTCGGCATGGCGACGAACATGCCGCCGCACAACCTCGGCGAGGTCATCGCCGCCGCCCGGCACCTGATCAAGCATCCGGGCGCGGACCTCGAGACCCTGATGCGCTTCGTGCCGGGTCCCGACCTGCCCACCGGCGGCCGGATCGTCGGCCTGGCCGGGGTGCGGGACGCGTACGAGACCGGCCGTGGCACGTTCAAGATCCGTGCCACCGTGGCCGTCGAGGACACCTCGCCGCGCCGCAAGGGCCTGGTCGTCACCGAGCTGCCGTTCACGGTCGGCCCGGAGAAGGTCATCGCGAAGATCAAGGACCTGGTCGGCGCGAAGAAGCTCCAGGGCATCGCCGATGTGAAGGACCTCACCGACCGGTCGCACGGCCTGCGCCTGGTGATCGAGGTCAAGAACGGCTTCCACCCCGAGGCCGTGCTGGAGCAGCTCTACAAGCTGACGCCGATGGAGGAGTCCTTCGGCATCAACAACGTGGCGCTGGTCGACGGGCAGCCGCTCACGCTGGGCCTCAAGGAGCTGCTGGAGGTCTATGTCGACCACCGCTTCGAGGTGGTCAGGCGGCGCAGCGAGTTCCGCCGCACCAAGCGCCGGGACCGGCTGCACCTGGTCGACGGCCTGCTCGTCGCCCTCATCGACATCGACGAGGTCATCTCGATCATCCGGTCGAGTGACAATTCGGCGCAGGCCAAGGAACGGCTGATCGCCCACTTCTCGCTGTCCGAGATCCAGACCCAGTACATCCTGGACACCCCGCTGCGCCGGCTCACGCGGTTCGACCGCATCGAGCTGGAGTCCGAGCGCGACCGGCTCAACGCCGAGATCGAGGCGCTCACGGTGATCCTGGATTCGGACGCCGAGCTGCGCAAGCTGGTCTCCAACGAGCTCGCGGCGGTAGCCAAGCAGTACGGCACCGACCGCCGCACCGTCCTCCTGGAGTCGGCGGGCGCGCCGGTCTCGGCCGTCCCGCTGGAGGTCGCCGACGACCCGTGCCGGGTGCTGCTGTCCTCGACGGGGCTGCTGGCGCGGACCGCCAACGGCGAGGAGTTCGACGACGGCGAGGGCAAGCGGGCCAAGCACGATGTGATCGTCTCCGCGGTGCCGACCACCGCGCGCGCCGACGTCGGCGCGGTCACCTCCGCCGGCCGGCTGCTGCGGCTCACGGTGATCGACCTGCCGATGATGCCGGACACGGCGGGGGCGCCGAACCTGGCGGGCGGCGCGCCCGTCTCGGAGTTCCTGTCCCTGGAGACCGGCGAGCGGGTGCTCTGCCTGACGACGCTCGACGAGTCCTCCCCCGGTCTCGCGCTCGGCACCGAACAGGGCATCGTCAAGCGGGTGGTCCCGGACTATCCCGCGAACAAGGACGATCTCGAGGTCATCGGCCTCAAGGACGGCGACCGGGTCGTGGGCGCCGTGGAGCTGCGCACCGGCGAGGAGGACCTGGTCTTCATCACCGACGACGCCCAGCTGCTGCGGTACCCGGCCTCGCAGGTGCGCCCCCAGGGGCGCCCGGCGGGCGGCATGACCGGCATCAAGCTGACCGACGGGGCGAAGGCGATCTCCTTCACGGCCGTCGACCCGGCCGTGGACGCGGTGGTGTTCACCGTGGCCCGTGCCGAGGGAACGCTCGACGGTTCGGTCCAGGGCACCGCCAAGCTCACCCCGTTCGAGCAGTATCCGCGCAAGGGCCGGGCGACCGGCGGGGTGCGCTGCCAGCGCTTCCTGCGCGGTGAGGACGGTCTGGTGCTCGCCTGGGCGGGCGCGGTCCCGGCCCGCGCCGCGACGGCGACGGGCCTGCCCGCCGACCTTCCCCCGAAGGACCCCCGCCGGGACGGTTCAGGGGTGGCGCTGGCCAAGCCGATCACGGTGGTGGCCGGACCGGTCTAGGCACCGGGTTCACCCGGGAGCGAGCGAACAGGGCGCGGCACCGTCGGTGCCGCGCCCTGTCGCGCTCCGGTTAGGCTGCCCTGTGTGAGTACGTGCACGAACGCTTCGGCGGAGCTGGCCGAACCGCTCGCCGCCACCGCCGCCACCGCCAGAACATGGCTCCTGCTCGAACAGCCCGGTCCCTGGGGCGCGAAGGCCTTCACCGCGAGCCATCTGGATCCGGTGGTGGGCCGGGCCCTGGAGAAGGCCGCGGACGGCACCGGCGTCAGGGTCGCGCTGATCCGGCGTCCGGGACGCCACGCGGACTGCCACGTCCCGTCCCGGCACCACGTGCTCGTCGCCCATGTGGTTCCCGGGCGGTCCTGGGTCCGGCAGGACGTGATCGACGATCCCGCCGCCCTGCTGGAGCTGGATTTCCCGGCGCTGGGCGCCGGGGCGCATCAGGAATTCGGCGAGCCGCACCACGAGCCGGTCGCGCTCGTCTGCACCAACGGCAAACGTGACCGCTGCTGCGCCCTGTACGGCCGCCCGCTCGCCGCGCGGCTGGCGGCCGAGGGCGTCAGCGACGTCTGGGAGATCACCCATATCGGCGGCCACCGGTTCGCCCCCACCATGCTCGTCCTGCCGTCCGGCTACGCCTACGGGCGGGTCGACGCGGACCTGGCGCACGGAGTGCTCAAGGCGGCCCGCGACCACCGGATCACGCTCGACGGCTGCCGGGGCGCCTCCGCCTGGGACCGGCCGGGCCAGGCCGCCGACCTCGCGGTGCGTTCCCTGACCGGCGAGGTCCGGGCGGGAGCGCTCGTGGTGACGCGCACGGACGGCTCGGCGCCGTCCTGGACGGTGCGGGTGACGCACGCCGACGGCCGGGCCTGGGACGTCGGCGTCACCGGGTCCGCGGCGCTGCCGCCGCGCCCGGAGAGCTGCGGAGCGGCCCTCGGCTCGCCCGCCCGGATGGATGTCACGGGGATCAGGGCGGTGGCCGGGGGCCGCTGACAGCGGCGGCGCGGGGGCCGGACGGGGTGCGGATCAGCCGGCCTTCTTCACGAACTCCGAGGTGTAGGTCTTCTCCAGGTCCACCGTGGCGTGCTGCAGAGTCGGGTTGAAGGCCTTGAGGACCTTCTCGACGGTCTGCGGCCCGTCGGCCGGCATGACGCCGTCCTTGGTGAACATCGGCAGCGTGGCCTTGATCGCCTGGGCGTACAGCTCCTTGCCGCCCTGCGCGTAGTCGGCCGGCATCTTCGCGGCGATCTCCTCCGGGGTGTGCGTGGACATCCAGCCGAGCGTCTTGACGAAGGCGTTGGCCATCTTCTGCACCGTCGCCTTGTGGCTGTTCACCCAGTCGGTGCTCATGTAGAGGCTGGACGACGGGTAGAGGCCGCCGAGCGCCGCCTTCGAGCCCTCAGGAGTGCGCATGTCGTACAGCACCTTGCCGATGCCCTTGTCGAGGATCTGCGCGACGGTCGGGTCGGTCGTCATACCGCCCTGGATCGAGCCCTGCTGCAGGGCGGCGATGAACGTCTGGCCCGCGCCGACGGCGACGGGTGTGAAGTCGCTGACGTCGACGCCGTTCTTGACGGCGAGGTACTTGGTGAGGAAGTCGGTGGAGGAGCCGAGGCCCGTCACGCCGAGCTTCTTGCCCTTGAAGTCCTTGGCCGAGGAGATGTCGCCGGCCGCCTTGGTGGAGACCACCTCGACCTCGCCGGGGGCCTGCGCCAGCTGAACCACGGACTCGATGATCTTGCCCTTGACCTGCAGGTCGAGGGTGTGGTCGTAGAACCCGACGACGCCCTGCACATCGCCGGAGACCAGCGAGGTGGTGGCCTGCACGCCGGCCGGCTCGGTGAGCAGCTGGACGTCGAGGCCCTCGGCCTTGAAGAAGCCGAGCTGCTGGGTGAGCATCGCGGGCAGGTAGATGACCTTGTCCAGGCCGCCCACCATGATCTTGACCTTGCCGTTGTCGCCCGCCGCCGAGGAGTCGCCGCCGCAGGCGGTGAGGGTGGTGAGGGCGAGCGCTCCGGCGACCGCGGCCGCGGAGATTCTGGCCATGCTGCGCATGTTCACGTCCTTGTGAGGGGGTGGAGAAAGTGGAGGGGGTACGGGGATCCGGGTGTTCGGGTCTCGCGGGACCGGGCTCACGTCCGCGGGGTCCCCGCGTCCGGATCCCGGTCGATCGGATGTCAGCGTTCGGTGCCTGGCTCCGCCGGCTTCCAGCGGAACAGCCGTTTCTCGCCGAACGTCAGCAGCCCTTCGGCCAGCAGTGCCACCACGGCGAGGATCACCATGGCCGCGTACACCCCGGCCGCGTTGAAGGTGCCCTGCGAGGCGGAGACCAGCAGGCCGAGGCCCTTGGTCGCGCCGATGTACTCGCCGACGATGGCGCCGATCAGCGCGAAACCGAACGAGACGTGCAGGCTGGTGAAGATCCATGACGTGGCGGACGGGATGACCACCTGCAGCGTCACCCGGCGGTTGCTCGCGCCGAGGATCCGGGCGTTGGAGACCAGGTTGCGGTCCACCTCCCTCGCCCCCTGGAAGGCGTTGAAGAAGACCGGGAAGAAGACCAGGACGACCGCGGAGGCGACCTTCGAGGCCGGGCCGAGGCCGAACCAGATGAGGAAGATCGGCGCCAGCACGATGCGCGGCAGCGCGTTGAGGACCTTGATGTACGGGCCGAGGACGTCCGCCAGGAAGCGGACCCGGCCGAGCGCGATGCCCAGCAGCACACCGGCGATGACGCCGATGATCCAGCCGAAGAGCGCCTCGTAGAGCGTGTACCAGATCTGCTCCCACAAGGAGCCCTGCGCGGTGCCGTGCAGCGCCCACTCACGGATCTGGTCCCAGATCTTCGACGGCATCGAGAAGTTGAACGGATCGATGATCCCGGCGCGGGCGAACCACTCCCACAGGCCGATCACGGCGACGAGCAGCAGCAGACGGGTCCCGTAGACCAGGACCCGGCGGTTGCGGGCGGCCCGCGCCCTGGCCTGGGTGCGCTCGGTGGACGCCTTGGCGGGCCGGTCCTTGGTGGTGACGGTGTCGGCGACGGCGGTTTCAGGCTGCATTGCCGGCTCCCCTCTCGCGGGTGATGCGGACCTCTTCGCCCAGCGAGGACCAGATCTCCCGGTAGATCTCCAGGAACCGCGGTTCCATCCGGACCTCCTCGACCTTGCGCGGCCGTGGCAGGTCGATCGTGAAGACCTCCTTGACGGTCGCGGGTCCCGCCGTCATGACCACGACCTTGTCGGCGAGGGCGATGGACTCCTCCAGGTCGTGCGTGACGAACACGACGGAGGAGCCGGTGCCGGCCCACAGGTCCAGCAGTTCGTCCGACATCAGCGCCCGGGTCTGCACATCGAGCGCCGAGAAGGGCTCGTCCATCAGCAGGATCTCGGGATCGTTGACGAAGGTCGCGGCGAGCGCGACGCGCTTGCGCTGGCCGCCCGACAGCTGGTGCGGATAGCGGTCCTCGAAGGACGTCAGGCCCACCCGGGCCAGCCATTCGCGGGCCCGTTCCTTCGCCTCGGCCTTGGGTGTGCCGCGGAAGCGCGGACCGGCCATCACGTTGGACAGCACGGTGCGCCAGGGGAAGACGGCGTCCTGCTGGAAGACGAACCCGACCTTGTCGCCGATGCCGCGGACCGGCTCGCCGGCCACCAGCACCTCGCCCTCGGTCGGCTCCTCCAGGCCGCTGACCAGGGTCAGCGTCGTGGACTTGCCGCATCCGGTCGGTCCGACGATCGCGACGAACTCGCCGCGCTCCACGGTCAGGTCCAGATCACGTACGGCGGTGTGCAGCGCCCCGGACGGGGTCCGGAACGCCTTGCTCGCTCCCCGCAACTCGATGGCGGGACTCGTTTGACTGCTCATGGGGCGGGACGCTAGGCGCGGCCCGGGTCGTGGCGGCAGCCTTGTGAGCACAGGGCGCCTTCTGCTCACAACCGCTGTTCTGCTCGTTTTGCTCGCTCCCGCACAACGAAAGCGAAACGGAGGGTGGGCATCCGCCTCTATGGCGTTTACGTTGCGTTCACAGCCGGGACACGGCGGCACGCCGTGGCAGCGAACCGTTGTGAATCATCCGTTATCACCGCACATCACCACAGCAGAAGGAGACCGCATGCGCATCCGGTGGCCGCGTCGCGTCTCCGCACAGGTTCTGCTGACCCAGGTCGCGATCACCACGGGCGTCACCGTGCTGGCCACCGGGCTCTTCCTGGCGCCGCTGAGCCACCAGCTCGACGACCAGGCGATGCGTCGCGCCCTGTCCATCGCGCAGACCGCCGCGGCCGAACCGCAGATCGCGGATTCGCTGCTCACGTCGGAGCCCACCCCCGACGGGCCGGTCCAGGCCGAGGCCGAGCGCATCCGCCACGCCACCCGGGCCGAGTACGTCGTCGTGATGGACCTCAACGGAACGCGCTGGTCGCACACGACGGAGGACCGGATCGGTGAGCATGTCTCCACCGATCCCGGCGAGGCGCTGGCCGGTCAGGAGGTCATGCAGATCGACAACGGCACCCTGGGCCGCAGCGCCCGGGGGAAGGTGCCGCTGCGCGACAGCAGCGGCCGGATCGTCGGCGCGGTCTCCGTCGGCATCGCCTACGACAGCGTCCGCGACCGGCTGCTGGGCGCGGTCCCTGGGCTGCTGCTGTACGCGGCCGCCGCGCTCGCGGTGGGTGTGCTGGCCGCGATCGGCGGCTCCCGAAGGCTACAGCGCCGCACCCACGGGCTCGCGTTCGCCGACATCTCCTCGCTGCTCGACGAGCGCGAGGCGATGCTGCACGGCATCCGGGAGGGCGTCGTGGCGCTCGACCGGCAGGGCAGGATCCGGCTGGTCAACGACGAGGCCGGGCGGCTGCTCGGGCTCGGCCCCGACGCCACCGGACACGTCCTGGACGACGTCCTGCCGCCGGGCCGCACCACGGACGTCCTGACCGGCCGGGTCGAGGGCACCGACCTGCTGACGGTGAGCGGCGGCCGGGTGCTGGTCACCAACCGGATGCCGACCGGTGACGGCGGCGCGGTCGCCACCCTGCGCGACCGTACGGAACTGGAGCTGCTCGGCCGGGAGCTGGACAGCACCCACGGGCTGCTGGACGCGCTGCGCGCCCAGGACCACGAACACGCCAACCGGCTGCACACCCTGCTGGGCCTGCTGGAACTGGGCCTGCACGACGAGGCGGTGGAATTCGTCGTGGAGGTCGCCGACACCCACCGGTCGTCCGCGGAGCAGATCGCCGAGCAGGTGCGGGACCCGCTGCTATCCGCCCTGCTGGTCGGCAAGGCGGCCATCGCCGCCGAACGCGGGGTCGCCCTGCGGATCTCCGCCGCGACCGGGCTGCCCGACCGGGTGGTCGATCCACGCGATCTGGTGACCGTGCTGGGCAACCTCATCGACAACGCCCTGGACGCGGCGTCCGCGCACCGCACCGCCGACTCCTTCGTGGAGGTCGAGCTGCGGACCGAGGAGGACACCACCGCTGTCCTGCGGGTCTCCGACACCGGCCCCGGGGTGCCGCCCGAGGCCCGCGACCTCATCTTCACCGAAGGCTGGTCCACGAAGGAGCGGCCCGCGCACCGCGGCCGGGGGCTGGGCCTGGCGCTGGTCAGGCGGCTCGCCGAGCGGTACGGCGGCATCGCCCGGGTCACCGCCCGTGCGGGCGGCGGCGCGGTCTTCACCGTGGTGCTGCCGGAGGCTCTCGTCGCGGAGGACGTCAGCGGCCGCCTGACCGGCCACCCCACCGAACGCGATCAGCTCGCCGCGCTCACGGAGCTCACCGGCGCAAGGGAGACACGATGATCGAGGTACTGGTCGTGGACGACGACTTCCGCGTCGCCGAGATCAACGCGGCCTACGTGGCGAAGGTCCCCGGCTTCCGGGTGGCCGGCCGCGCCCACACCGCCGCCCACGCGCTGGCGACCCTGGAGCGCACCCGGATCGACCTGATCCTGCTCGACCACTATCTGCCGGACGAGACGGGCCTGACGCTGATCCGCCGGCTGCGGCAGCTCGGCCACCACGCCGACGTGATCATGGTGACCGCCGCCCGCGATGTCGCGACCGTCCAGGCCGCGATGCGGTACGGCGCGCTGCAGTACCTGGTCAAGCCGTTCACGTTCGCCGGGCTGCGGGCCAAGCTCGACGGGTACGCGGCGCTGCGCCGCACCCTGGACGGGGTCGGCGGGGGCGGCGAGGCCGGCCAGGAGCAGGTCGACCGGATCTTCGGTGCGCTGCGGACGGCGGGAGCGGCCTCGGCCGAACTGCCCAAGGGCCACTCGGCGCCGACCGCGGAACTGATACGGCGGGTGCTGCGCGAGGCCGGGCATCCGCTGTCCGCCCATGAGGTCGCCGAGCTGGCCGGGTTGAGCCGCTCCACGGCGCAGCGCTATCTGAAGTACCTGGAGCAGGCCGGGCGGATCGGCCTGACCCTCAAGTACGGCGACACCGGCCGCCCCGAGCACCGCTACGCCTGGGCGGCGGCGGACTGACCCGGTGCACGGGCCGTTCCGCCGCCGCGTCACACCGCTCCGGCGCCGGTGAGGGAACGGACCTCCGTCTCCGCGAACTTGGCCCCGTCCCCGGGTTCCGGGAAGAGCACGGTGCCCAGCCAGCCCGCCAGGAAGCCCAGCGGGATGGAGACCAGTCCCGGGTTCTCCAGCGGGAAGAGATGGAAGTCCACACCGGGGAAGAGGGCGTCGGGCCGTCCGGAGACGACGGGCGACAGCACGACGAGGAGCAGTGCGGGGATCAGCCCGCCGTAGATCGCGCAGACCGTTCCCCGGGTGGTGAAACGGGGCCAGAACAGGGAGAACAGCAGCGCGGGCAGGTTCGCCGAGGCGGCCACCGCGAAGGCGAGGCCCACGAGGAACGCGATGTTCTGCCCCTGCGCGAACAGGCTCAGCGCGATCGCCACCGCGCCGATCCCGACCGCGGCGAAGCGCGCCACCCGCACCTCGTCGTTCCCGGACGCGGGGCCCGCGTGCTTCCCGCTGCGGCGCAGCGTGGCGTACAGGTCATGCGCTACCGAGGCGGACGAGGCCAGGGTGATCCCGGCGACCACCGCCAGGATCGTCGCGAAGGCCACCGCGCCGACGACGGCGAACAGAACCGTTCCGCCTGTGGAACCGGCTCCCCCGCCCAGATCCTGGGCCAGCAGCGGTACGGCGGTGTTGCCGGCCGCGTTGGAGGTGCGTACGGCGTCCGAGCCCACGACCGCCGCGGCGCCGAAGCCGAGGACGATCGTCATCAGGTAGAAGGAGCCGATCAGCCCGATCGCCCAGACCACCGACCGGCGGGCGGAACGGGCGGTGGGCACCGTGTAGAAGCGCGACAGGATGTGCGGCAGCCCGGCCGTGCCGAGCACCAGGGCGATCCCGAGGCTGATGAAGTCCAGCTTCGAGGTCCAGCTCCCGCCGTACTTGAGGCCGGGCGCCAGGAAGGCGCTGCCGTGTCCGCTGCCGGCCGCCGCGGAACGCAGCAGGCCGTTCAGATCGCCGTGGAAGCGGATCAGCACCAGCACGACGAGCGTGATGGTGCCGCCCATCAGCAGCACGGTCTTGACGATCTGGATCCACGTCGTCGCGCGCATGCCGCCGAACGAGACGTAGACGACCATCAGGCCGCCGACCCCGATCACCGTCCAGGTCCGGGACGCGCCGCCCTGCCCGCCGAGCAGCAGCGCCACCAGGCTGCTCGCGCCGACCATCTGCGCGACCAGGTAGAGCACCGAGACGATGACCGAGGAGGTGCCGGCCGCGATCCGGACGGGCCGCTGCCGCATCCGGGCGGAGAGCACATCGGCGAGGGTGTAGCGGCCGCAGTTGCGGACAAGTTCCGCGACGAGCATGAGGACGACGAGCCAGGCGACCAGGAAGCCGACCGAGTACAGCAGGCCGTCGTAGCCGAAGAGCGCGATGAGACCGGAGATGCCGAGGAACGACGCCGCCGACATGTAGTCGCCCGCGATGGCGAAACCGTTCTCCATGGGGGAGAAGAGCCGGCCCCCGGCGAAGAACTCGACCGACGAGCTGCGTCGCCGGCCCGCCCAGGCGGTGATGGCCAGGGTGACGGACACGAAGATCGTGAACAGGACGAGAGCGAGCCCCTGGTGCTCGTTCGCCGGATCTGCCAGGTACCGGACCATCAGCGCATCCGCTCCTGGGTGTCCCAGCGCAGGTCGAGCGCCGCCCGGTCCCTGCGCAGCCGCGCATGCCGCGAGTAGGCCCAGGTCAGCAGGAACGTCGTGGCGAACTGCGCCAGTCCCGCGACCATCGCCACATTGAGCTCACCGGCCACCGGGCGGCTCATCAGACCCGGCGCCACCGTGGCCGCCACCACGTAGAGCAGATACCAGGCGAGGAAGGCCGCGACCGCCGGAAAGGCGAACCGGCGGTACTGGCCGCGCACTTCCTGGAACGCGGCGC
This sequence comes from Streptomyces sp. H39-C1, assembly GCF_027158125.1. Classification (NCBI taxonomy): domain Bacteria; kingdom Bacillati; phylum Actinomycetota; class Actinomycetes; order Kitasatosporales; family Streptomycetaceae; genus Streptomyces; species Streptomyces sp. H39-C1. Next base: position 100,651 of record NZ_JAPVLS010000004.1, on the reverse strand, counting down.
TCTGCTGCACCTCCAGGTAGACCGCGGCCCGGTCCTGCTCCGCCCCCGCGACGGGCGCCGCAGACGGCGCCGGCACGGGTGACGGTGCCGGCGTCGTCGGGTCCGGAACCCAGAGACCGGCGGCCAGGGCGTCGTACCAGGGGTCGTCCACCCGCAGCGCGCCCGGGTCGCCCCCGTCGTGCTTGTCCACCGAACTCTCCTCGCTTCACAAGCCAATTGGCCGTGCGCCCAAGCATGGACAGAGTGGGAAGATCCGGTGCCATCAAGCTGAAACGTTCACCCCATCAGGTGATGCCGTGCCGGTAGGCATATCCGACGACCTGTGAAAGCAGCGGTGCTCCCCCACCCGGGGGGGTGGGGGAGCACCGGTCGGCCTGCGGGTGCGGCTAGGCGTCGATGCGGGACCGGTCGAGCGTCGCCGCCGAGTTGGTGATGAACTCCTTGCGCGGTGCGACCTCGTTGCCCATGAGCAGGTCGAACGCCTGCTCCGCGGCCTCGAGGTCGCTGATGTTGATCCGGCGCAGGGTGCGGTGGCGCGGGTCCATCGTGGTCTCCGCGAGCTGGTTGGCGTCCATCTCACCCAGCCCCTTGTAGCGCTGGATGCCGTCCTTGTAGCGGACGTTCCGGCGCTGCAGGTCGAGCAGCGTCTGCCGCAGCTCGCTGTCCGAGTAGGTGTAGATGTACTTGTCCTGCCCCTTCTTGGGCTGGACGAGCTCGACGCGGTGCAGCGGCGGCACGGCGGAGAAGACCCTGCCCTGCTCGACCATCGGACGCATGTAGCGCTGGAACAGCGTGAGCAGCAGGCACCGGATGTGCGCGCCGTCGACGTCGGCGTCCGCGAGGAAGATCACCTTGCCGTAGCGCGCCTGGTCGATGTCGAAGGTCCGGCCCGACCCGGCTCCTATCACCTGGATGATCGCGCCGCACTCGGCGTTCTTCAGCATGTCCGACACCGACGACTTCTGGACATTCAGAATCTTGCCGCGGATCGGCAGCAGCGCCTGGAACTCCGAGTTCCGGGCCACCTTGGCCGTGCCGAGTGCCGAGTCGCCCTCGACGATGAACAGCTCGGTGCGGTCCACGTCGTCGCTGCGGCAGTCCGCCAGCTTCGCCGGCAGCGAGGAGGTCTCCAGCGCCGTCTTCCGGCGCTGCGCGTCCTTGTGCTGGCGGGCCGCGATGCGGGTGCGCGCGGCGGCGACGATCTTCTCCAGCACCGCCCGCGCCTGGAGCTTCGTGTCGCGCTTGGCGGAGGTCAGGAACTCCTTGAGCTCCTTGGCCACGACGTTGGCCACGATCCGGTTGGCGGCCGAGGTGCCGAGCACCTCCTTGGTCTGGCCCTCGAACTGCGGCTCGGCCAGCCGTACGGTGACGACCGCCGTCAGACCCTCCATGGCGTCGTCCTTGACGACGTCGTCCTCGGCGACGCGCAGCAGCTTCGCGGAGCGCAGCACCTCGTTGACGGTCTTGGTGATGGCCCGCTCGAAGCCCGTGACGTGCGTGCCGCCCTTGGGGGTGGCGATGATGTTCACGAACGACCGCGACACGGTGTCGTACCCCGTGCCCCAGCGCATCGCGATGTCGACGCCCAGCTCACGGGTGACCTCGGTCGCCGTCATGTGGCCGCGGTCGTCCAGGACCGGGACGGTCTCCTTGAAGCTGCCGCTGCCGGTCAGCCGCAGGACGTCGCAGATCGGCTTGTCCTGGGAGAGGTACTCGCAGAACTCGCTGATGCCGCCGTCGTAGTGGAAGACGTCCTCGACGGCCTTGCCGTCACCTTCCAGGTCGCGCTCGTCGCGGACGACGATGGTCAGCCCCGGCACCAGGAAGGCCGTCTGGCGGGCGCGCTGGTGGAGGTTCTCCAGCGAGATCTTGGCGTCCTTGAGGAAGATCTGGCGGTCCGCCCAGTACCGGACGCGGGTGCCGGTCCTGGCCCTGGGGACCTTCTTCGACTTGTTCAGGCCACTCGCCGCGTCGAAGGAGGAGTCGGGACCCGCTCCGGAGAAGGAGCCGGGGACACCGCGCCGGAAGCTGATGGCGTGCGTGTGACCGCTCCGGTCGACCTCGACGTCGAGGCGGGCGGACAGCGCGTTGACGACCGAGGCGCCGACACCGTGCAGGCCGCCGGAGGCCGCGTAGGAGCCACCGCCGAACTTGCCGCCGGCGTGCAGCTTGGTCATCACGACCTCGACGCCCGACAGCCCGGTCTTGGGCTCCACGTCGACCGGGATGCCGCGGCCGTTGTCACGGACCTCGACCGAGGAGTCGCTGTGCAGGAAGACCTCGATGCGGTCGCAGTGACCGCCGAGGGCCTCGTCGACGGAGTTGTCGATGATCTCCCACACGCAGTGCATGAGGCCACGGCTGTCGGTCGACCCGATGTACATGCCGGGGCGCTTGCGGACCGCCTCCAGCCCCTCGAGGACAAGAAGATGCCGCGCGGTGTAGTTGGAACCGTCGCGATCTGCGCCCGTCAGCAGCGCGGAGGACGGCACGGATGTTTCGGCGGTCACGCGGGCAGCTCCTCGATAAAGTTCTTCGGCTGTGTCGGTGAGAGGGTACCGAGACCTGGTACGCCGGTTGTGCCGCGACCCGGTATCCGGGCCCCAGAGTAGCCCCGTATCGATCGTACGTTCGATACCTCATTTGAGTGATACCCATGTCACGTTCCCATTGAGGCATGAACCATTTAGGCTCCGGGCACGTCCTCACCAACAACCGGCAACCCAGTCGGTGGACACAACCGGACAAGCGCCCCAAAAGCGACAACTAACGCATCAGAGGCCAATCAGCTACCAACAGGTAGCATCCAGTCACTTCGAAGTCAGATTTCGAGGAAAAGCCACGAGCGGGAACGTTTTCGGCCTGGTTGGATGTTGACCCTGGTACGACAGCTCGTCGAGCTAGAGAAGAGGCGACGTGACTACAGTTCTGACCCCCGCGAGCCCGCTGACGGCGGCGGACCGCTGCGACCGTTGCGGCGCCCAGGCATACCTGCGCGTCGTCCTCATCAGTGGCGGCGAACTGCTCTTCTGCGCGCACCACGGGCGCAAGTTCGAGCCCGAACTCAAGAAGATCGCTGCGGAAATACAGGACGAAACCGGCCGACTCACCGACACCCCGGCGCAAACGGTCGAGGACGAGCACTGACACATCGCACCTGCGACGAGCTCGGACCGACGGGCGGCCGGACCCCACCAGGGGCCGGGCCGCCCGTCGGCTCTTCCGGGCCCGTCAACGGTGCCGGGTGCCCATGGCGCTCGTGACCAGTGCGCGGACCGCGGAGATCCGGGTGTAGACCCCGGGATGCCCGGCCTCGGCGCATCCGGTGCCCCAGGAGACCAGGCCGACCAGCTTGCCGCCGACGACCAGCGGCCCGCCGCTGTCGCCCTGGCAGGCGTCCTTGCCGCCCTGCGGCTCCCCGGCGCACAGCATGGTCCTGCTGAGGTAGGTGCCGTCCGCGTTGCCCGGGTAGGCGCGCTGACAGACCGCGTCGTCGAGCAGCACCACCTCCGCGGACCGCAGGACCGGTGAGTACGCCCCGGCGCCTGTGGTGTCCCCCCAGCCGGACACGAGGGCCTTCGAGCCCGCCAGGTAGTCCTGCGGGTCGCCCGCCCCCGCCATCGCGATGGCCGAACCTGCGGGCAGCGGCTTCTCAAGTGTGATGACCGCCACATCGCCGGCATGGGTCACCGGGTCGTATCCCGGGTTGATCCGGACCTGTCGCAGCCGTATTTCCTGGCCGTTCACGCCCCTGAGGTCGAGCCGGCCGGCTATGACGCGCAGATCCCGGGCGTTCCGCCAGTCCCCGCCGAGCACATCGCGGCCGAAGCAGTGCGCCGCGGTGATCACGGTCGAGGCGGAGACCACCGCCCCGCCGCAGAACTGGCCGGATCTCGTCGGTCCGAAACGGTCACGGCTGGCCAGCGCCACCACCCAGGGCTGCTGCCCGGCGACGACCTGGTCGCCGCCTATGACCACCGCCTCGGCCTTCGGCCCGGCGCCGGCGACCCCGAGCGGCACGATCAACGTGGCCAGCGCCACCGCCGATCCGCTGAGCAGCATCCGGAACGTGGAACGCATACGGCCTCCTGACCCTGTGGATCCCTCTGGAAACCCAGAGTGATCCATAGGACCGGAGGCCGCATCCGCTGGATTCGGAAGGATCAGTCCAGATAGTCCCGCAGCACCTGCGAGCGCGACGGGTGCCGAAGCTTCGACATCGTCTTCGACTCGATCTGGCGGATCCGCTCGCGCGTGACCCCGTAGACCTTGCCGATCTCGTCGAGCGTCTTCGGCTGTCCGTCCGTGAGGCCGAAGCGCATGGAGACCACGCCCGCCTCCCGCTCGGACAGGGTGTCGAGCACCGAGTGCAGCTGCTCCTGCAGGAGCGTGAAGCTGACCGCGTCGGCCGGCACGACCGCCTCGGAGTCCTCGATGAGGTCTCCGAACTCGCTGTCGCCGTCCTCACCCAGCGGGGTGTGGAGGGAGATCGGCTCACGGCCGTACTTCTGGACCTCGATGACCTTTTCGGGGGTCATGTCGAGTTCCTTGGCCAGCTCCTCCGGGGTGGGCTCGCGGCCCAGGTCCTGGAGCATCTGGCGCTGCACACGGGCGAGCTTGTTGATGACCTCGACCATGTGCACCGGGATACGGATGGTGCGGGCCTGGTCGGCCATCGCGCGGGTGATCGCCTGGCGGATCCACCACGTGGCGTACGTGGAGAACTTGAAACCCTTCGTGTAGTCGAACTTCTCGACCGCACGGATCAGGCCCAGGTTGCCCTCCTGGATCAGGTCCAGGAAGAGCATGCCGCGGCCGGTGTAACGCTTGGCCAACGAGACCACGAGGCGGAGGTTGGCCTCCAGCAGGTGGTTCTTGGCCCAGCGGCCGTCCTCGGCGATGATCTCCAGCTCGCGCTTGAGCTTGGGAGCGAGCTTGTCAGCCGCCGCCAGCTTGTCCTCCGCGAACAGGCCGGCCTCGATGCGCTTGGCGAGCTCGACCTCCTGCTCCGCGTTGAGCAGCGGAACCTTGCCGATCTGCTTCAGGTAGTCCTTGACCGGGTCGGCGGTGGCCCCGGCCACCGCGACCTGCTGGGCGGGAGCGTCGTCCTCGTCGTCGTCGGAGAGCACGAAGCTCTCGGACTCGGGCTTGTCCGACTCCTCGTCACCCTTGCCGGGCGTGGTCGTCTCGTCGGCTTCTTCACCGTCGGCGGCCTCGTCGTCGCCCGAGGTCTTCTTGGCGGCGGTCTTCTTGGCCGCCGTCTTCTTGGCGGCGGCCTTCTTGACCGCCGTCTTCTTGGCCGCCGGCTTCGCGGCGGGTGCGTCGGATTCGTCGACCGAATCCACCGTCTCGGCCTCCACAGCCCCCGCGGGAGCGGTGGCGGCCTTGGCGGCGACGGTCTTCTTGGCGACGGTGGCCTTGGTGACGACCGTCTTGGTGGCGGTGCGCTTCGCCGGGCTCTTGGCTGCGACGCTCTTCCGAGTGCGCTTGGGCTCCTCAGCGGCACTGACCATCAGCGTCACACCTTCCTCATCGAGGACCTGGTTGAGGCTGCGCAGAACGTTCTTCCACTGGGTTGCCGGAATCTGGTCCGCTTCGAAGGCCCGACGCACGTCATCGCCGGCGATCTGCCCCTGAGCCTTACCCCGCTCGATGAGCGCCATCAGAGACTCGGACTCGGCGATCTCCGGCGGGAGCGTACGGGATGTGCTGGCCGACACGAACAACCTCTCGGAACGATGGGAACGACTCGGTGGAACCGCTCAGGAACACAGCGTCAGAACTGTCGCTGCTATTCCTTGTGCGGCCATCACCTCTTAAGTCATCGCGCTGCCTCGCCAAGCGTTACGCCCGGCCCACGTGGCCCGAGTCACACCCCATACCAACGGTAACGGTCGGATAACAGGATATTCTTCGCGCATCGGCTGCCGCCGGCCCCGGACCGTGGGTCCGGGGCCGGCTGCGGTTCGGCCGTACGGTCAGTGCTCGCGCGGAGCCGGGACGACGTGATCGGTGGCGGCGACCTCGGTGTGCACGGCGAGGAGCTGGCGCATCGTGGCCTCGGCGCCGACCCCGTCGCCCGAGGCGAGCGCGTCGACGATCCGCCGGTGCAGGGTCACGGCGGGCTCTCCGGGCCGCTCGCAGCCGGTGACCGGGCCGCCCGACACGTGCAGGGCGGAGGAGACGATGCCGGCCAGGTGCTCGAGCATCCGGTTCCCGGCCACCTGCAGGAGCAGGGAGTGGAACTCCGCGTCCGCCCGGGAGAACGTCAGGGAGTCGCCCTGGGCGGCGGCGTGCCCCATGATCTCCACCATGTCGGCGAGGCGCTGCTGGACGTCCTCGCGGCCGTGTCCGGCGGCGAGCCGTGCGGCGAGCGGCTCGATGGTCCAGCGCAGCTCGAACAGTTCGCGGCGCTGGTCGTCACGCTGCGGGCCGAAGGCCCGCCATTCGATGATGTCGGGGTCCAGCAGATTCCAGTCGGCGACCGGGCGGACCCGGGTGCCGACGTTGGGCCTGGCGCTGACGAGGCCCTTGGCCTCGAGGACGCGCAGGGACTCGCGCACCACGGTGCGGGAGACCTCGAAACGCTGGCCGATCTCCTCCGGGACGAGCGGCCGGTCGGCGCCCAGGTCGCCGGAGACGATCATCTGTCCGAGCTGCTGGACGAGTTGGCCGTGCAGCCCGCGGCCACGACTGCCGCCGGCCCGGCGGCCGACGCGGCCCATGTCCGAGTCGGCGCCGTCCCAGGAGGGAAGGCCGGGGCGGTCGACACCTGAGGCGTCGGCATACGAGTAGCGGTCGAGCTCGGCCGGGCCGACGATGCTGGAGTCGGCGGAACGAGCCGTGGTCATCAGGGTGTGCGCAAGGGTACTCACGCATCCTTTGTCGGCGATGCCACGGCGGGCCTTGAGGGCTTTGCTGAAAAGCACACGAAAGGGTGAGCACTCATCACCTGATAATTGACGCTTTATCGGAACGAAACGCCCTGCATGACAGGCCAGAGAGACAGTTCCGTTTATCCGACCGCGAGTTGGGCGGCGTCAACGTCGGCGACCCCGCAACACCGTTGCGAGGTGGGCGCAGAGCAGCACGGTGAGCGACAACACGAAGGCACAGCCGACCTCGTCGGCCAGCCGGTGGAGCAGGATTCCGTTCCGGTAGGCGATCTCCCCGATGTGCGCGGAGGTGGTGCCGTAGATCACCAGGCGGCTGCCGGTCGCCGCGGCGATCTCGGCGCCGCCGTCGGTCAGTACCCCGGCGAGCCGCTGGGCGTGCGGGGAGTGGACGGCCACATGCGGGCGCAGCCGGGTGCGGGTGAACTCCTCGGCGGACTGGTCCGCCACCAGGCGGCCGCCGTCGATCGTGACGACCCGGTCGGACGTCCTGGCCATCGCCTTGGCATCGCGCCCGGTGACCAGGACGGCTCCGCCGTCGGCCGCGTAGGCCCGCAGCAGCGCATGCACCCAGGCGGCTTCACGGGGTGTCAGGCCGAACGACGGTTCGTCCAGGAAGAGGGTCCGCGGTTCGGCGAGGAGCGCCGCGCCGAGGCCGAGCCGCCGGTCCATGCCGAGCGAGTAGGTGCTCAGCCGCTGGTCCGCGAGGCCGGTGAGGCCGACGACGTCGAGGACTTCGTCGGCCCGCTCCGCCGGCACGCCGAGGGCGGCGGTGAGCATACGGAGATGGTTCCGCGCGGTGCGGCCGGGGTGCCCCGGCACATCGCCGAGGAGGATGCCGACCTCGCGGCTCGGGTGCCGGACTCCGTGCAGGGGGGTGCCGTTGAAGAGGGTGACGCCGCGGCCCGCCTCGAGTTCGAGCATCAGGCGCAGCGTGGTCGATTTCCCCGCGCCCGGCGCGCCGAGCAGGCCGGTGACCTGCCCGGGGCGGACCTCGAAGGTGAGGTCGTCGACCGCGGGCGGACCGTTACGGCGGGGCATGCTGGTCAATCCGATGGCCTGGATCACCCTTGCACCATAACGCCCTAAATCAGACCTCTGGTCGCAACATGGGCGGATTGAGCAGAGCAGCCCCTCCGGCCTGGAACAGCTGGGCGGGGCGGCCGCCCTGACGGGTCGTCGTACCGCCGGTCGGTACGAGGAATCCGACGGTGCCCGTCACCTTGCGGTGGAAGTTGCGGGGATCGAGGGCCACCCCCCACACCGCCTCGTACACCCGCCGCAGCTCACCGACGGTGAACTCGGGCGGGCAGAAGGCGGTTGCCAGGGAGGAGTACTCGATCTTCGACCTGGCACGCTCGACCCCGTCGGCCAGGATCCGCGCGTGGTCGAAGGCCAGCGGAGCGGCCTCGCCCGCCGTGTCGAAGCCGTCCTGCTCCAGCAGCGAGCCGACCGGGGCCCAGCGGGCGCTGCGCGCGTCGCCGCCCGCGCGGGGCGCGGGCAGATCGGGCGCCAGGACGAGATGGGCGACGCTGACGACCCGCATCCGGGGGTCGCGGTGCGGGTCGCCGTACGTGGCCAGCTGTTCGAGATGAGCGCCGCTCTGGGCGCGCAGGCCGGTCTCCTCGGCGAGTTCGCGTGCCGCGGCCTGGGACAGGTCCTCGTCCGCTCTGACGAACCCGCCGGGCAGCGCCCAGCGCCCTTGGTAGGGCGGCTCGCCCCGGCGGACGGCGAGCGCGCACAGGGCGTGGTGCCGCACCGTGAGCACGACCAGGTCGACGGTGACGGCGAAGGGTGGAAAGGCCGACGGGTCGTAGGGCGACATGGCGCGATCATAGTCGTCTGCCTGACGATAAACAGCAGGATGGCCCCCTGCGCCCGCCCTTGTTTCACCCTGCCTCCCCCGCCACGGCCCGCCCCACAGGCCACAGGGGTGCCGGAGGTGCGTGGGTGCCGGGGTGCTGCCCGTGGACGACACGCCGACGGGCGCACCGGGTCGCCTGCGGGCCGCGTCGCCTGCGGGCCGCGTCGCCTGCGGGCCGCGTCGCCGCTCACGCGCCGAGCTGGAGGGCGGGGGCGGCCTCCTCGACCATCGCCATGCCGAGCCTGCTGACCCGCACCGCGAACGGCTGCTCGTCCACCCGCAGCCCCGAGAAGCGCACCGCGCCCAGCGGGGCGGTACTCATCGGGCGCACCGCGACGACGCCTCCCGGAGCGTCGGGGCGTACCCCCGCGAGCGAGGTCAGCAGATGGACGGCGCCCGCGGCGGCGACGGCGGACGGGCGGCAGGCGGTGGGGTGCGGCAGCGGTGTCCGGTCGGCGGCGCGCTGTTCGCCCGCGTACATCTCGGGCAGCTGCCGTCCGAAGGTCCGGGCCGCGTCCAGGACCCCGCGCAGGAGGGCGCCGGCCTCCTTCTCGTATCCGGCGGCGGCCAGCCCCGATACGGCGAGGGCGCTCTCATGGACCCGCACCGCACCACCCCGGTGGCCGAACGGACTGTGGCCGGGCGCCCTGGCCGAGAGCGTCCGCAGACCCCATCCGGAGTCGAGGTCCGGGGCTCCGAGCCGCCGCGCCAATTGCCCGGTCCGCGCCTTGCCGAGCAGCCCCTCGGCGAGCGTGCCGCCCCCGAGCAGTCCGGTGTCGAGCAGGTGGACCGCGGCCGAGCCGAGATGGATCACCTGCCTGCCGCCAGGGGTGAGCGCCGCGGCGGGCCGGCCGCCGCCGAGGTCGTCGACCCAGAAGTCCTCCTGGAACCGCCCGCGCAGCTCGGCCGCGTACTCGCGCCACGCGGCGGCTCCGGGGCGGCCGTGGGCGTCGAGGAGGTCGGCGCCGTGCAGCGCGGCCCGGTGGGCGTGGGCCTGCACCTCGCAGCGGAACGGGCCGCCGGGGGCGGGATCCGGCACATAGCCCGCCGCCTCCGCGACCGTGCGCAGCCAGCCGAGACAGCGCTCGGCCGCGGGCAGCAGCAGCTCGGCCTCCCGCTGCGGCATCCCCCAGCGCCGGGCTTCCGCCAGGACGGTGACGAACAGCAGCGTGGCCTCGACCCCGGAGCAGGTGGGCGGCAGATGCGGTCCCGCGTGCCGCAGCGCACCCGGGATCCGGCCGCTGTCCTGATCCTGGAGCCGCGCGAGGGTGCGCAGGGTGCCGGCGGCCAGCCGGGTGCCGAGCGGCAGCAGCATCCTGGCCGCCCACAGCGCGTCGGCGGGCGCCAGCCCCATCCGCCAGGGGGCGCCCGCCGCCACATGGACGTCGGCGAGCCGCGCGGGGTCGCGCAGCAGCAGCGCCCGCAGACCGTCCAGGCTGCCCCGCAGCAGCTCCTCGCCCCTGGCGTCGTCGCCGGACAGCTCCGCAGCGGACCAGGGCACGGGCGCCCGGTCACCCCGTACGGGCGCGGAGACGGCGGACCCGTGTGCCGCGGATTCCCGGGACACCCGCAGCTCGATGGTCCGCCCGGCGCCGGGCGGCACCGCCAGCTCCCAGCGCAGCACACCGGCCGAAGCCAGCACCCCGGCGGGGGCCGGCCGCGCGGTGACCCTGACGCCGATACCGGCATGCGACCAGCGCAGCCCCGCGTCACAGACGCTGGCCGGCAGATCGGGCCCCGCCCGCCCCGCGGCGGCCGCTCCGAGTTCGGCGAGGTCGGTGCCCAGCGCCACTTCGAGCGGCAGCCGGAGCACGGCCGGCCCGGTGTTGAGCACCGTGATGCGCTCGGTGCCGTCGGCGTCCCGCAGCCGTTCCACCGTGACCGCCGGATCGGGACCGGTGTCACCCGGAGTCCTGACCACCGCCACGAACCGGGCCCGGTCCGCGCTGAGCAGCGTGCCCAGCACGGGGATCGGCTCGGCTCCCGCGAGCCGCACCTCGCAGCGCGCCAGCACCCGCCGGCCCTCCTGATAGAAACCGTCGAGCCCCTGCCCTCTCAGCTGTCCGTCCTCGGCGGAGACGACGAGCGAAGGGGCGGCGACACAGATCACCGAGGTGTGCACGGGCTGCGGGCCGGAAGCGGGCCTGGTCAGGGCGGTGGGAGCGGGAACGGTCGGGGCGGTCGGCGGCGGGTTCACATCCCGGTGAACGGCCGGGTGGGCACCCGGGTCACGGCCCGTCTACCGTTCCTGGACAGGGAGCGCATCCCCGGTATCCGCCCGCACCACCGGAAAGAGACGCCATGGCCGTGTACCGCCAGCCCGGCACCGTTGTGACCGACCACGCTTTCGACGTACCGCTCGACCACGCGGCCCCCACCGGGGAGCGGATCCAGGTGTACGCCCGTGAAGTCGTGGCCGCGGGCCGGGAGGGCGAGCCGCTGCCGTGGCTGCTGTTCCTGCAGGGCGGTCCCGGCGGACGCTCCCCGCGCCCGCTCGGCCGGGACGGCTGGCTGACCCGGGCCCTGGACGACTACCGGGTCCTGCTGCTCGACCAGCGCGGCACCGGCCGGTCCACCCCCGCCAACCGGCAGACGCTGCCCGCGCGCGGCGACGGCACCGCGCAGGCGGAGTATCTCTCGCACTTCCGGGCCGACTCCATCGTGCGGGACTGCGAACTGATCCGCCGTGAACTGCTCGGCGCCGAGGGGCGGTGGAGCCTGCTGGGGCAGAGCTTCGGCGGCTTCTGCGCGCTGACCTATCTGTCGCTGGCCCCCGACGGTCTGCGGGAGGTGTTCGTCACCGGCGGCCTGCCGGGGCTGCGCAGCAGCGCCCGCGACGTCTACCGCTCGGCGTTCCCCCGGGTGGAGCGCAAGAACACCGAGCACTACGACCGCTATCCCGGGGACGTGGAGACCGCGCGCTCCGTCGCCCGTCATCTGCGCGACCACGACGTGACGCTGCCGGACGGCGGCCGGTTCACCGCGGAGGCGTTCCAGTCGCTGGGTCTGATGCTCGGCACGGGTACCGGCTCGCACACCCTGCACTATCTGTTGGAGGACGCCTTCCTGCCCGGCACCGACGGCCCGGTGCTCTCGGACGGCTTCCTGACCGAGGCGCAGGGTCATCTGTCGTTCGCGGCCAATCCGCTGTACGCCGTGCTCCACGAGTCGATCTACGGACAGCGCTCGGTGTCCGCCGCGGGCACCGGCTGGGCAGCGCAGGCCGCGCATCTGGAGTTCCCCCAGTTCGATGTGGACAAGGCGCTGGCGGGCGAGGGCCCGGTGCTGTTCACCGGCGAGATGATCTACCCCTGGATGTTCACCGGCGACCCAGCACTCGTCCCGCTCCGCGACGCGGCGAACCGGCTGGCGCTGCGCGAGGGCTGGCCGGACCTGTACGACCTGGCTCAACTGGCCCGGAACGAGGTACCGGTGGCGGCGGCGGTCTACCACGACGACATGTACGTCGAGACCGCCGATTCGCTGGCCACCGCGCGCGCGGTGCGCGGTCTGCGCACCTGGGTCACCGACGAGTACGAGCACGACGGTCTCCGGGTGAGCGGCGGCCGGGTCCTCGACCGGCTGATCCGACTGGTCCGCGGCGAGCTTTAGACGCGTCGATCACCCGCTGCCGCCGCTCCTGGCGCAGGCACTGGCGCAGCGGCTCGGGGTCGAGCCCCTCGTTCACCGAGTGATGGAGCAGCCGGGCGAAGGTGTAGCCGGGATCGAGGTCGAGCGCGCGGCCGAGCGCGACGCGCGCTTCCGGTTCGTCCCCGGACGCCCAGGCGACCCAGCCGGCCAGGGTCAGCGGGGCGGCGGCATGGTCCTCGTACGGTCCGACGCACCGCCGGGCGAGGGCCCGCCACAGGCGCAGCGCGGGGTCGGTGTGCGGCGGCTCCATCCACTCCGCCGCCCGGTCCCGCGCGGCGCGGTCCTGGAGGCCGAGGATGATCTCGGCGGCCTCGTCGTCGCCGAGCAGCGCGTCGTCACGCTGGTCGCTGCGCTGCGTGTCCCCGTCCGCCGGGGTGGCGCGGAAGCGTTCGAGCGCCGCGCCGACCAGGGTCAGCGTCCGGTGCCGCACCGCCTCGCAGTCGCCCACGTCCAGGATCCGCGGGACGAGTTCGGCGCAGGCCATGTCGAGCGCCCGGGCCTGCCCGGAGGTCCGCTCGGTGGCCGGCGGGACGAGCCGGGCCTCCATCTCGCGCAGCGAGCCGCGCACGTTGATGCCGGCGTACGCGGCGGCCGCGGCCATCACGGAGTCGCCCGAGGTCGCGATGGTGAAGCCGTCGGCAGGACAGCAGTCGGTGCCGGGGCAGCAGTAGGACCACCAGCGGCCCGCCGAGACGCACAGTGCCTCGACGACCGGCACGTCCAGGGCGCCGCAGGCCGTGCGCAGCCGCTGTGCCAGCGGCCGCAGGCGCTCCATGACCTGGGCCGGCCGCTCGGTCGCGGACGGGTCCTGGCACAGGAACAGGACGATCGAGGCGGCCCGGTCGCCGCGCTGCTCACTGCCTCGTACCAGACAGTCCGCGAGCTGCGAGGCGACCTCGGGCCATTCCGCGGAATCCTCGGGAATGCCCAGGCGCAGCCGGCCGCCGAAGCGGCCGTGGTCGCCGTGCAGGGCGACCATGACGATGGAGTCGCTGGGGTGAAATCCCATCAGGTACGGCAGGGCGTCGGCCAGGTCGGCCGGGCTGCGCAGGGTGACCTTGGGATCGTTCTCGGACCGGGGCGATTCGATGTGCTGTGTCATGGCCCGACAGTCCCGCAGGCCGGTGATCTCCGCCAGACCCCCCAAAAACCTGTGGATAACTTTGGGGCCGAGTTGTCCACAGGTTCGGTGCGCGGTTCGCGTGTTGTCGGTGGCATCAGGTTGCATGGGGGGCATGACTGACTCCCCCACCGCGCTTCGTACCGCGGCCGACACCGTTCTGAGCCGCCTCGTCGGTGACTCCACCGGCACCGCCCGGCTGCGCGAGGACCAGTGGCTGGCGGTCGAGTCGCTGGTGGCGCACGGCCGCCGGACGCTGGTCGTGCAGCGCACCGGCTGGGGGAAGTCCGCGGTGTACTTCGTGGCCACCGCGTTGCTACGCCAGCGCGGCGGCGGCCCCACCGTGATCGTCTCGCCGCTGCTCGCGCTGATGCGCAACCAGGTCGAGGCCGCGGAACGGGCAGGAATCCGGGCCCGGACGATCAACTCGGCGAACACCGAGGAGTGGGACACCATCGAGGCCGAGGTCGCGGCGGGCGAGGTGGATGTGCTGCTGGTCAGCCCCGAGCGGCTGAACAACCCCGATTTCCGCGACCAGGTGCTGCCCAAGCTCGCGGCGACGACCGGGCTGCTGGTCGTCGACGAGGCGCACTGCATCTCCGACTGGGGCCATGACTTCCGCCCCGACTACCGGCGGCTCCGCACCATGCTCGCGGACCTGCCGCCGGGGGTCCCGGTGCTGGCCACCACCGCCACCGCCAACGCCCGGGTGACCGCGGACGTCGCCGACCAGCTCGGCACCGGCACGGCCGGGACGGGCGAGGAGGGCGCGCTCGTGCTCCGCGGCCCGCTGGAGCGCGAGAGCCTGTCGCTCGGGGTGCTGCGGCTGCCGGACGCGGCCCACCGGCTGGCCTGGCTCGCCGATCATCTCGACACCCTGCCGGGCTCCGGCATCATCTACACCCTCACGGTCGCCGCCGCCGACGAGATCACCGCGTTCCTGCGGCAGCGCGGGTACCCGGTGGCCTCGTACTCGGGCAAGACGGAGAACGCCGACCGCATGGCCGCCGAGGCGGATCTGCTGGCCAACCGGGTCAAGGCGCTGGTCGCGACGTCCGCGCTCGGCATGGGCTTCGACAAGCCGGACCTCGGATTCGTCGTGCACGTCGGATCGCCGTCGTCCCCCATCGCCTACTACCAGCAGGTGGGCCGCGCCGGGCGCGGGGTGGACCACGCGGAGGTGCTGCTGCTGCCGGGGCGTGAGGACGAGGCGATCTGGCGCTACTTCGCGTCCCTCGCGTTCCCCACCGAGGAGCAGGTGCGCCGCACCCTGGAGGTGCTGGCCGACGCGGGCCGCCCGGTGTCGGTCCCGGCGCTGGAGGCGCGGGTGGATCTGCGCCGGTCCCGGCTGGAGATCATGCTCAAGGTCCTGGACGTCGACGGGGCGGTGCACCGGGTACGCGGCGGCTGGACCTCCACCGGGCAGCCGTGGGCGTACGACACCGAGCGGTACGCGTGGGTCGCGCGGCAGCGTGAGGCCGAGCAGCAGGCGATGCGCGACTACGCGTCGACCACCGCTTGCCGGATGGAGTTCCTGCGGCTCCAGCTGGACGACGAGGAGGCCGCGCCGTGCGGCCGTTGCGACAACTGCGCGGGTGCCCGGTTCGGCATCGAGGTCTCCGGCGCGGCGCTGGACGCGGCGCGGGCGGCGCTCGGCCGTCCCGGCATCGAGGTGGAACCGCGCAAGATGTGGCCCACCGGGCTGCAGGCGATCGGGCTCGACCTCAAGGGCCGGATCCCGGCCGGTGAGCAGGCGGCGTCCGGGCGGGCGCTCGGCCGGCTCTCGGACATCGGCTGGGGCAACCGGCTGCGCCCGCTGCTGGCCGACGGCGCACCCGACCAGGCGGTACCCAGTGACGCGGCGGACGCCGTGGTGCGGGTGCTGGCGGACTGGGCCAAGGGCCATGGAGGGTGGGCGAGCGGTGAGGCGGACGCCCCGCAGCGGCCCGTCGGCGTCGTCACCGTCGCGTCCCACACCCGTCCGCAGCTCATCGGAACCCTGGGCGCGCGCATCGCCGAGATCGGACGGATGCCGCTTCTCGGCCAGATCGCGTACACGATGGACGACGGACCCGGCCGGGTACCGCGCAGCAACAGCGCGCAGCGGCTGCGGGCGCTGCACGGCGCGTTCACCGTCCCGGCGGAACTGGCCGCGAAACTGGCCGCGACCCCCGGTCCTGTGCTGCTCGTGGATGATCTGGCCGACACGGGCTGGACGCTGGCCGTCGCGGCCCGGCTGCTGCGCAAGGCGGGCGCGACCGCGGTGTTCCCGCTGGTCCTGGCCGCGCAGGGGTGATGGGTATCGACGATTGAGACGATGAGTAGGATCTATCAGACGCAGGCGTCCATAACCGGTCAGAAGCTTCGAGTGCCCGTTGCCGCTCGCAGCCATGCGGGGAAGAATTGGCGCTGGATCCCCGACCGGCTCATCGAGCCCCCTGACCGGCGTGCGCCCGCGCCCGGTCGACGGGTGCGTCCACCGAAGGGAGGAACGTGACCATCGGTTTCGCTCCGGAGACCACTACGCGTGCCTCCTCCCGACTCTCCCGCAGCCTGGAACCAGCCGAGTGGACGGCCGCGGGAATCCCGTTGCTCGCCAATCCGCGTGAGGTCGTCAAGGATCTGCAGTCCCGGCACCTCCCCACTCCGGTCACCGCCGTGGTCGCGGTGTTCGAACCGGAGGGCCGGCTGACGGCGAGTGCCTCGTTCACCGGCAGTACCGGGGTCGTCGACGGCTGGGAGCACCGTAACGCGATCCTCGCGCATCTGCGCCGGGTGCTCCCGCACGATCTGCGGCGGCGCGCACCGGTACGGACCGCGGTGCTGCTGCTGTGCCGCGACGGCACCCCCGGCTGGACCGAGAAGGACGGCGCCTGGATGTGGGGCCTGCGCGACGCGTGCATGCTGCACGGGCTGCGCTGCGGCGCCTACGTCACGCTCACCCGGGACGGCTGGCAGGTCCTGGGCGAGAACCGCGGTGGCCGCACCCCGAGTTCCCAGCCCTTCGCCGAACAGCCGGGCGGCACAGCGGCCCTGCGCCCGCACGGGGCGCCGGAAGCGCTGCGCCGCACAGCTGCTCGTTGACCAGGCCTTCGGCCAGGCCCTCGACGGCCGAGCGTTCATCAGCCGGGCCCGCACCGACCAACCCCTCACCGACAGCACCCTCACGGACAAGGCCCTCACCGGCAGGACCGCGTCGGTCAGGCCTTCGCGGCGACCGCCCCGTTGATCAGCCCGGGGTCGCCGCACACGATCAGCAGGGTGCCCGCACGGGCCAGCGCGGTGGGCAGTCCCAGCGCGGTGGCCTCGACGGTTCCGCCGTTGACCGCGACGACCACGACCTGACGGCCCGCGGCACGTTCGGCCGTGATGCCGGCGTAGAAGACGTCGTCACCCGCGTCGTGCTGCGACCAGTAGGACGTCTCGCCGAAGGACAACTCGTGGGCGGCCCACGGGTGGTGCTCGCCCGTGGTGAGCACCAGGATCTCGCCCGGCGCGCGGCCGGTGTCCAACAGCAGGTCGACCGCCTCGTCGGCGGCGTCGATCGCGCCGTCGGCCGGGGCCGGGATGAGCTGGATCTGCGCTGTAGCGGTAACGCCCCCGGTTCCGCCGGGCGAACGCGGCACCGACGGCGCGGCGGCCGTCACGGTGGCGGAGGCGGTCGGGGCGGGCCCACGGGCCGGACCGGGCCGGCCGGGCCCGGCGTTGGCCGCGTAACCGGGGCGCGGCGGCCCGGGGCGGGGTGTAGGACGGGGACCGGGGACAGGACGGGGGGTCGACGCGCTGCGGCCTGCGGCCGGAGCTGAGCGGGGACCCGGGACACTCTCGTGAATCTGAGGCTCCTCGGGGATGAGAGGCATGGGCTGATGTCTATCAAATACGCCGCGGTTGCGCAGCGGTGGGTCGTCAAAAATCGAAACCGAGCTGCTCCCCAGGGTCGGCGGGAGCCCGGACCTTCTTCAGGTGCCGCCAGCGCGGCAGCGCGTCGAGGTACGACCAGGACAGCCGGTGGTGCGGTGTGGGGCCGAGTTCCTCCAGGGCCGCACGGTGTACGGGCGAGGGGTAGCCGGCGTTGTCGGCGAAGCGGAACGGCTCGTGTTCCGCGCCCAGTTCGGCCATCGCGGCGTCGCGGTGCACCTTGGCGATCACCGAGGCCGCGGCCACCGCGACGCAGGACTGATCGCCCTTGATGACGGTGCGCACCCGCCAGGGCCCGCCGAGGTAGTCGTGCTTGCCGTCCAGGATCACCGCGTCCGGGCGCTCCGGCAGTCCTTCGAGCGCGCGGACGGCGGCCAGCCGCAGCGAGGCGGTCATGCCGAGGGTGTCGACCTCCTCGACGCTCGCGTGACCGAGGGCGTAGGACGTCACCCAGTCGGCCAGCAGCGCGGCCATCGAGGCGCGGCGCTGGGCGGGGATCAGTTTCGAGTCGGTGAGTCCTTCGGGCGCCCGGCGCAGGCCGGTGACGGCCGCGCAGACGGTGACGGGCCCGGCCCAGGCGCCGCGTCCCACTTCGTCGACGCCTGCGACGATCTTCGCCCCGAGGGTGGCGCGCAGGGAGCGTTCGACGCTGTGGGTGGGAGGTTCATACGGCATGGCGGGGACCAGGGTACTCCCCTGTCAGGGGCGGAGCAGCGGGAGCATCACATGATCGACCAGATCGGCCATGTCCTGCTCCCCGATCCGGTGGTCGCCGATCTTGGCGCGGTACATCATCAGGGCGGGCGCCACGTCGGCGACGATGGCCGCGGTGGCGTCGGCGCGCACGGTGCCGCGGGTGATCCCGCGCCGCACCACGTCCAGGATGAGTTCCTTCCCCGGTTCGATCACGCCCTGGATGATCAGGTCGACGAAGGGCTGGGCGGCGGCGTGGTCGCACTCGTCCAGAACGGCCCGCAGCGCGATGCCGCCCTGTGAGTACATCGCCTCGCGCATCCGCATGACGAGGCACAGCAGATCCTCCCGGAGGGTGCCCAGGTCCGGCGGGGCGCCGATCTGCGGCAGCCCGAGCCGCAGCGCGTCGGCGACCAGCGCCTCCTTGGACGGCCAGCGGCGGTAGAGCGCCGCCTTGCCCGTCCGGGCGCGCGCCGCGACGCCCTCCATGGTCATCCCGCCCCAGCCGACGGCACCCAGCTGTTCCAGAGCCGCGTCGAGGATCGCGCGTTCGAGGACCGACCCCCGGCGGCGCGGCAGAACCGGTGCCCCCGACCGGATCCGCGGCGAAGTACCCATCGAAAAACCTCCGTTGAAGCATATAGTGAACGGTGTCGTTCACTAAATCACTGATGGGGGATCATCTGTGACGACCTCTCAAGTACGCGAGTCACGTCCGCCCGGCACCGCCCGGCGCGAGGGACGACCCGGTATCGCTCTCGCAGTCATCGCCGCCTGTCAGCTCATGGTGGTCCTCGATGCCACGATTGTGAACATCGCACTTCCCCACATCAAGGACGCACTGTCCTTCTCCACCACAGATCTGTCCTGGGTGCTCAACGCCTACACCCTCACCTTCGGCGGCCTGTTGCTGCTCGGCGGCCGGGCGGGCGACATCCTCGGCCGGCGACGGGTGTTCATCTTCGGCATCCTGCTGTTCTCGCTCGCGTCGCTGCTCGGCGGCTTCGCCCAGGAACCCTGGCAGCTGCTCGCGGCCCGCTCGCTGCAGGGCGTCGGCGGCGCCATCGCCTCACCCACCTCACTGGCCCTGATCACCAGCACGTTTCCCGAAGGCCCGGAACGCAACCGGGCGTTCGGCGTGTTCGCCGCCGTCTCCGCGGGCGGCGGCGCCATCGGCCTGCTCGCCGGCGGCATGCTCACCCAATGGCTCGACTGGCGCTGGGTGCTCTTCGTCAATGTGCCCATCGGCCTGCTGATCGCCTTCCTCGCACCGCTGTTCATCAACGAGTCCGACCGGCGGACCGGGCGCTTCGACATTCTCGGCGCCATCACCTCCACGGGCGGTATGGCGTCGCTCGTGTACGGCTTCATCCGGGCCGCGGACTCCGGCTGGAAGGATTCCGTGACGCTCGCCGCCTTCGGGGCGGCCGTCGTGCTGCTCGCCCTGTTCGTGGTGGTCGAGCGGCGGGCCGCCGATCCGATCACGCCGCTGCGGATGTTCGCCGACCGCAACCGTTCCGGCACCTATGTGATCATGCTGAGCCTGGCCGCGGCGATGTTCGGCATGTTCTTCTTCATCGTCCTGTTCGTACAGAACGTCCTCGGGTACAGCCCGATCGACTCCGGGCTCGCGTTCCTCCCGATCACCGTCGCGATCGTGACCGGCGCGGGCCTCTCGACGCGGCTGCTGCCCGTGCTCGGCCCGAAACCGTTCCTCGTCACCGGCACCCTGCTGACCGGCGCCGGCATGGCCTGGCTCACCCGGCTCGATCCGGGCAGCGGCTATCCCGGCGGGGTGCTCGGTCCCATGGTGCTCTTCGGCTTCGGCATGGGGCTGAACTTCGTGACGCTGACCCTGACGGCCGTCTCCGGGGTGGCCCAGCACGAGGCGGGCGCCGCGTCCGGGCTCCTCAACGCCACCCAGCAGGTGGGTGGCTCGCTCGGGCTGTCGATCCTGGTCACGGTCTTCGGCACGGCGAGCAGGAACGAGTTCGGCGACCAGCTGCCGGACTTCCTCGCCAAGGCCACCCCGCAGCAGCGGGACGAGTTCGCGCGGACCCATGAGCTGCCCGCCCCCTGGGGGCACGACGTGCTCTCCCAGGGGATATCCACGGCCTTCATGGCGGGCGTCGGCTTCGTCGTGCTGGCGGTACTCACCGCGCTGTTCGTGGTGCGGGTGCGCAAGAGCGACCTGGAAGCGCTCAGCGGGAAATCCGCCGCGCCGGCGGCCTGACACCGCTCCGCCGCCCGGCCCGGTGAACGGGGCCGAGCGGCGGAGCGGAGATGGCCAGGGAGGGGACCGGCCCGGGTACGTCCGGGCTCAGGCCTCCGCGGGCGCCGCCACCCACAGCGGCAGCGGCTCGGTGCGCTCCAGCCACTCGGCCGGCGGCTGCCCGGTCGGCCGTGCGGCGATGATCCCGCCGACGATCGCGCAGGTGGTGTCGACGTCACCGCCCGCCTTGGCCGTCGTCCAGAACGCCTGCTGATAGTCGTCCAGGTGCCGGGCCGCCGACCACAGCGCGAACGGCACGGTGTCGTGCGCGCTGGTGCGCCGGCCACAGCCGAGCACCGCTGCCACCGTGGCCACGTCCGCGTAGTCGAGCATGTCGCGCGCCCGCCGTATGCCGGCCTTCACCGCGCTGGTCGGCACCAGGTCCAGCACGGCGCCGAGCAGCGCCGAGGGGTCCTTCGGGCCGTCCGGGTCGGCGACCAGCGCCGCCATGGCCGCGACGGCCATCGCGCCGACCACGGCCTCACGGTGCTGGTGGGTGGTGTACGCCGAGATCTCGGCCTGGTGTGTCGCCTGCTCGGCGTCGCCCGCGTACCAGGCGCCCAGCGGGGCGACCCGCATGGCGGCGCCGTTGCCCCACGAGCCCTGGCCGTTGAACAGGCCCGCGGCCAGCTCACGCCAGTCGGCGCCCTCCTGCCGGATCAGGCGCAGCATGCGGTTCACGGCCGGGCCGTAGCCGCGGTCGAAGTCATGGTGCTCCGCGAAGGACATCGCCAGGGCGTCCTGGTCGATGCGGCCGTGGGCGGCCAGCACGGCCAGCACGGAGCAGGCCATCTCGGTGTCGTCGGTCCACTGCCAGACGCCGGGCGGCAGCCCGCCGTTCTGGAGGGCCTGGTAGTTGGAAGGGACGAAGAACTGGGAGCCGAGGGCGTCGCCGACGGCGAGCCCGCGCAGACTTGCCAGGGCGCGGGAGATGTTTTCGGAGTCAACTGGGTGAGCGGTCATCGCGTCGGAAACTCTGACATCGTGCCTGATCCCGGTCAATCACCCTGTGCGCAAACTCACCTGCGGAATCCTTCGTCCACCATGGGGTCGGGAAGCCGCCACCGCGCGAAGGGGCGGTCGAGGGTGTAGCGGCCCGAGGGTCCGATGAGCAGGACGCGGCTCTCGGCGTTGCCCGGGTTGGACAGCGACTCGAACTCCTCGACCGTCCAGTGGAACCACCGCATGCAGAACAGCCGCATGGTCAGTCCATGCGTGACCAGCAGGACGTTCGGCGGGAAGTCCGGCTTGTCGAAGGCCCGGTAGAGGGTCTCCAGGAACGCACCCACCCGGTCGTACACATCGGCACCGGACTCGCCCTGCGCGAAGCGGTAGAAGAAGTGCCCGTAGGCGTCCCGGGCCTTGCGCTGGCGCTGCACGTCGTCGACGTCCTGCCAGTTACCCCAGTCCTGCTCCCGGAGCCGGGGCTCCTCCATCGCGTGGGTCAGCGACGGGTCGAGGTCCAGCCCGCGGAAGGTCTGCCAGGTGCGGCGGTAGGGCGACACGAACGCCTGGACCGGCTCGTCGCCGAACAGCGCCCGCAGGTTCTCCCCCGCGTCCGCGGCCTGCCGACGGCCGGTCGCGGTGAGCTCAAGAGCGTGGTCCGGCACCCTCTCGTAGATGGTGTCGTCCGCATTGCCCTGAGACTCTCCGTGCCGGATCAGCACGATGTGGCGAGGTCGGCCCATGGTGATCAGCCTATTCCCGCGACGGATCCCGGGCGCGCCGGTACGGCCTCTGCGGCCGCCCGGCTCCCCGTGACCCGGCTCCCCATGGTGACCCGGTCCCTCATGGCCTCGACGCTCCCGGCCGCCCGCGACCCCGTCACACCGTCCACGCCTGCACGATGTCCACGACGTCGCCCGCCACCGAGACCACATCGGTCTCCAGCTCGGTGCGCTCCGCCAGCCTCGTCATCGCGGCGGGGCGGTACTTGCCGCGCTCGTTCGCCGAGATCCACAGGGACAGCACCAGGAAGTCGCTGTCCGGCCCCTCGGCGAAGGCCCCGCGCAGCAGTCCTGGCGACCCGGCCATCGCCGGGTTCCACACCTTCTTCTGCATCTCGGCGAAGTGCTCGCCGCGTCCGGGCCGCACCTTCGAATGCGCGACACGCAGCAGATCGGCGTCGGCGAAGCGCGCCTCGAAGCCCACCCGCACGTCCAGCAGGTGCTCGAAGAGCAGCACCCCGAGGTTCTCGTACGAGTCGGCCTGCGATCCGGCGAGCTGGTCGTGCCCGCCCGTCATGAAGGCGTCGTAGGCCGCCCTGCTGTCCCAGAACGCGAACAGATGCGCCACACCCGGCTGCGCGCGGCTCCAGCCGCCGCCCTGCCCCCGGAATCCTGGCTGCCCCCGCAGCCCCGCCCACTTCCGCTGCCCCCGTTCGAACCCCGCCCGGTCCACGACCCCACAGCGAATCCACTTCACCAGCACCGCGCCATCCTAAGTCCGACGAGGGCCCCTCCCGCGCCCGCTCACCCGCTCAATTCCCCTGCCGGGGTGGCGAATATGATCGATCAATGGACGCACTTCATCCCCGCCTCCTCGTGGAGGACTTCGCCACCGCCGCCGAATTCTGGACCGCGGCGCTCCGCGACCTCCTGGGCATCGAGCCCGTGAAGGTCATCCCCGAAGCCGGATACGCCAACTGGGACCTGAACGGCGAGGGCGTCCTCGTCCTGTTCTCCCGTGCCGCCGTCGCGGCGGTGGTCGGCACCCAGGCCCTGCCGGCCCGGCCCGCCGGGCAGGACACCTCGATGCTCGTCTTCCGGGTGGACAGCGTGGACGACGCCGCCCCGCTCCTCACCGCGCACGGCGCCAAGGTCGTCACGGGTCCCCAGGACCGGCCGGCCTGGGGACCCGGCCTCCGTACGGCGCACCTGCGCACGCCGGACGGAACCCTCGTCGAGTTGCAGTCCTACTGAGCCGGACCCCGTCCCACGACCGACCGCACCTCCCTACCGGGCCGGATCGTGCAGACGGCCCAGCCGTTCGGTGTCGGCCGCGGCGAGGACGAGGCCGAAGGTGCTCTCCAGCACCTCGGGCAGCTCCCCGGCCGGCACCTTCCGCCGCTCCTCCGCGCCGTCCGCGGCACCCGCGCGCGTCACCGTCAGCTCGTCCCGCACCAGGGAGTACCGCGCCTGCGGCGTCACCCGCTGCACCACTGCCTGGCCGGTGAACCGGGACAGCGGGTGCGTCGACGTGTAGTGGTTCAGGACGACGAGATCCACCGGGTACAGCGGGCTGGGCGCGAACGCGTACAGGTCCGACCAGCCCCGCGCGCCGAGCGAGCGCAGCACGCGCACGCCGCCCGCTTCCTCGGCGACCTCGAAGGCCCAGCCGCCCTGCCACGCCGGGGTGCCGACCCGCAGCTCGACCGGCTCCAGGGTTCCCGGACCGCCGAAGCCGGTGTCCGAGATCCATTCCGCGCCGTCCACGACGACCCGCAGCAGGACGTGCGTGATGGGCCGCAGCGTCGGGCCGGCGGTGCGGACCCGGGCGCCGTGGGCCGTGAAGACGAAGCCCAGGCGTTCGAGCACGGCCGCGAAGAGGGAGTTCTGTTCGTAGCAGTAGCCGCCACGGCGCTCCGTGACGAGTTTGCGCTGCACACTGTCCAGGTCGAGGCGGACCTCGCGCTCCAGCGCGACCTCCAGGTTCTCGAACGGGATCGCGGCGGTGTGCGCGCGGTGGAGTCCCCGCAGGGTCTCCGCCGTCCGCTCGAGGCCGCCCGTGTACCCGGTCCGCGCCAGATAGGCGTCCAGGTCGAGCCGGTCACCGCTCCAGACGGACTCCGCGACGGATCCGGCCGCTGTCTCCCGCTCCGCCACCGGCCCCGCCGGGGTCGCCGTCATCGCGCGGTCCCGGACTCGAAGCGCTCACCGGGCTTCAGCAGATGCAGGCGGTCGCTGATCCCCGCCCGCTCGAAGGCGTCCACCAGGGTGTCGCCGTTCTGTGTGAAGTGCCCCCAGTGCTCGAAGTGCAGCGGTACGACCTGCCGCGCGCCGAGGATCTCCGCCGCCTCGGCGGCGTGGACGCTGCCGAGCGTCAGATCGGCGCCCGGAAGCAGCGGGGTCTGCGCGGCGCCGGCGAACAGCACCGCGACGTCGAACGGTCCGAACCGCTCAGCGATCTCCCGTACGACCTGCAGCGACGCGTTGTCCCCGCTCACATAGACCGTCGGGAGGCCCTCGCCCGAGAGAACGAATCCGGTGACCTCGCCGACGACGGGCTCACTGCCGTCCGGCCCGTGCTGCGCCGGCACCCCGGTGATATGCAGCGTTCCCCCGTCCGGGCGGGTCAGCTCGGTGTGCTCCCAGTTCGGCAGTGCGGTGACGTTTCCGCCGATCCGCCCCAGCGCCGAACCGGTGGACAACGTCAGCGGCGCACTCGCCAGATACGCCCGCCCCGAGGTGTCGAGGTTGTCCGGGTGCTGGTCGTGCGAGAGCAGTACGGCGTCGACGGCCCCGACCGCGTCCGCATCGACCGCGGGGCCGGTGGTCTTCACCAGCGCCCGGTTGCCCATCGGGTACTCCCCCGGCGCGTCGAACGTCGGGTCGGTGAGCAGCCGCAGACCCCCGATCACGATCACCGCGGTCGGCCCGCCCACGTAATGGATATCCAGCTCGGTCATCGCAACTACCCCCTGTCATCAGCGGAAACGGCGGCAGCACACCGTACGGGCACCCCGCCCGCGACACCGCCCCCGTGTCGTCACCGATCACAAGTCCTTCAAGATCACACCTATTCCCGGCACGGAAAAAGGTCCGGTGCCGACTCCCGTCGGCACCGGAC
>NZ_JAPVLS010000004.1:8322-75442 GCF_027158125.1 Streptomyces sp. H39-C1 | reverse complement strand
GTCGCCCCCGCACCTCTCACTCCCTCAACCGCGGTTCACTCCCGCGGCGCGCGCACGATCAGCTGCAGCCGCTGGTCGAGCCGCAGCCCTCGCACAGGTAGCAGCTGCCCGCACGGCGCATCTTCGTGCCGCAGGAGAAGCAGAGCGGGGCGTCGGCGTTCAGGCCGAGCTGGATCTCCAGCAGCTCCGTGGAGTTGTGCGCCTGCTTCGGGGCCGGCACGGCGGCCGGGTTCTCCGGCTTGGCGACGGCGACCGGCTTCGGTGCCGCGGCCTTCGGGGCGGGAGCCTCGACCTGGCGCGGTGCGGACTGGGCCAGGCCCTCGACGTCCACATCGTCGTCGCCCGGCTCGTAGGAACCGGTGTCCAGGTGGCGCTGACGCTCGCCGGCCGAGTGGATGCCGAGCGCGGAGCGGGTCTCGAAGGGCAGGAAGTCCAGCGCCAGGCGGCGGAAGATGTAGTCGACGATCGACTGCGCCATCCGCACGTCCGGGTCGTCGGTCAGACCGGCCGGCTCGAAGCGCATGTTGGTGAACTTCGAGACGTAGGTCTCCAGCGGCACGCCGTACTGCATGCCCACCGACACCGCGATGGAGAAGGCGTCCATCATGCCCGCGAGGGTCGAACCCTGCTTGGACATCTTGAGGAAGACCTCACCGAGACCGTCGTCCGGGTAGGAGTTGGCGGTCATGTAGCCCTCGGCGCCGCCGACGGTGAACGAGGTGGTGATCCCCGGACGGCCCTTCGGGAGGCGCTTGCGGACCGGGCGGTACTCGACGACCTTCTGGACCTCGGCCGGGACGACGGCCTCGGCGGCCGGCTCCTTCTTCTTCGCGGAGAGCGGCTGGCCGACCTTGCAGTTGTCGCGGTAGATCGCGAGCGCCTTCAGGCCGAGCTTCCAGCCCTCGTAGTAGACCTCTTCGATCTGCTCGACGGTGGCCGTCTCGGGCACGTTGACCGTCTTGCTGATCGCGCCGGATAGGAACGGCTGGGCCGCCGCCATCATGCGCACGTGGCCCATGGCCGAGATCGACCGCTCGCCCATGGCGCAGTCGAAGACCGAGTAGTGCTCGGTCTTCAGCGCCGGGGCGTCGACCACGTTGCCGTGCTCGGCGATGTGGGCCACGATCGCGTCGACCTGCTCCGGCTGGTAGCCGAGGCGGCGCAGCGCCTGCGGGACCGTGCCGTTGACGATCTGCATGGAGCCGCCGCCGACGAGCTTCTTGAACTTGACGAGCGCCAGGTCGGGCTCGACGCCCGTGGTGTCGCAGTCCATCATCAGGCCGATGGTGCCGGTCGGCGCGAGCACGGAGGCCTGCGCGTTGCGGAAGCCGTTCTTCTCGCCGAGGCGGAGCACGTCCTGCCAGGCCTCGGTGGCCGCGGCCCAGACCGGGACGTCCAGGTCGTCGGTGCGCTTGGCCACCGCGTTGGCGTCCGAGTGCTGCTTCATGACGCGCTTGTGGGCGTCCGCGTTGCGGGCGTAGCCGTCGTACGGGCCGACGACCGCGGCGAGCTCGGCGGAGCGCTTGTACGAGGTGCCGGTCATCAGCGAGGTGATGGCGCCGGCGAGCGCGCGGCCGCCGTCGCTGTCGTACGCGTGGCCGGTGGCCATCAGCAGGGCGCCGAGGTTGGCGTAGCCGATGCCGAGCTGGCGGAAGGCGCGGGTGGTCTCGCCGATCTTCTCGGTGGGGAAGTCGGCGAAGCAGATGGAGATGTCCATCGCGGTGATGACCAGCTCGACGACCTTCGCGAAGCGGTCCGAGTCGAACGACTGGTTGCCCTTGTCGTCGTCACGCAGGAACTTCATGAGGTTCAGCGACGCGAGGTTGCAGGACGAGTTGTCCAGGTGCATGTACTCGCTGCACGGGTTGGAGGCGGTGATGCGGCCCGTCTCCGGCGAGGTGTGCCAGTGGTTGATGGTGTCGTCGTACTGGATGCCGGGGTCGGCGCAGGCCCAGGCGGCTTCGGCCATCTTGGTGAAAAGGGACTTGGCGTCGACCTCTTCGATGATCTCGCCGGTCATCCGGGCGCGCAGGCCGAACTTCGAGCCGGACTCGACGGCCTTCATGAACTCGTCGTTCACGCGGACGCTGTTGTTGGCGTTCTGGTACTGGACGGACGTGATGTCGTCGCCGCCCAGGTCCATGTCGAAGCCCGCGTCGCGCAGGGCGCGGATCTTCTCCTCCTCCTTCACCTTGGTCTCGATGAAGGCCTCGACGTCCGGGTGGTCGACGTCCAGGACGACCATCTTGGCGGCGCGGCGGGTGGCGCCGCCCGACTTGATGGTGCCGGCGGACGCGTCGGCGCCGCGCATGAAGGAGACCGGGCCGGAAGCGTTGCCGCCGGAGGAGAGCAGCTCCTTGGAGGAGCGGATGCGGGAGAGGTTCAGGCCGGCGCCGGAGCCGCCCTTGAAGATCATCCCCTCTTCCTTGTACCAGTCCAGGATCGAGTCCATCGAGTCGTCGACGGAGAGGATGAAGCAGGCGGAGACCTGCTGCGGCTGGGCGGTACCGACGTTGAACCAGACCGGCGAGTTGAAGCTGAACACCTGGTGCAGCAGGGCGTAGGTCAGCTCGTGGTCGAAGATCTCGGCGTCGGCCGGGGAGGCGAAGTACCCGTTGTCCTCGCCGCCCTTGCGGTAGGACTTCACCACACGGTCGATGAGCTGCTTCAGGCTCGACTCGCGGGTCGGGCTGCCGACCGCGCCGCGGAAGTACTTGCTGGTGACGATGTTGACCGCGTTCACCGACCAGGAGTCGGGGAACTCGACGCCCCGCTGCTCGAAGTTGATCGAGCCGTCGCGCCAGTTGGTCATCACGACGTCGCGGTGCTGCCACACCACCTCGTCGTACGGGTGCACGCCCGGGGTGGTGTGGATACGTTCGATCCGCAGGCCCTTGCCACCCTTGGATCCCTTGGTCCGGGATCCTCGTGCCGCGCCGTTCGTCGTCTCAGTCATGTGCCGCCTCCCAATACAGGCAAAACGCCTAGAAGTGCGCGGATCATCCCGCCGCACGGTTCGTTGTCCTACGCCTCGGCGCAGCGCGCCTCGGCAAATCTGTGGGTACTGCCGCTGATCGGCCGTCGCTCGGTCAGTCAGCGGCGGGGGCGGGCGCGGGGACCCCGAGGTCCTCGTCGAGCCCGCGAAGGTTCGTGGGTGGGAGCTGCTCGCGCAGCTCGACGATGGCGGCCTCGAAGTCCTCGAGCGAGTCGAAGGCCCGGTAGACCGAGGCGAAGCGCAGGTACGCGACCAGGTCGAGATCCTGCAGGGGGCCGAGTATGGCCAGACCGACGTCGTGGGTCGAGAGCTCGGCGCTGCCGGTCGCCCTGACCGCCTCCTCGACGCGCTGCCCGAGCTGGGCGAGCGCGTCCTCGGTGACGGGGCGGCCCTGGCACGCCTTGCGGACGCCTGCGATGACCTTGTTCCTGCTGAAAGGTTCCGTGACGCCGCTGCGCTTGATCACCATCAGGGACGCCGTCTCCACCGTGGTGAAGCGGCGGCCGCAGTCGGGGCATTGACGGCGGCGGCGGATCGAGGTGCCGTCGTCCGTGGTGCGGCTGTCGACCACACGGCTGTCGGGGTGTCTGCAGAAGGGGCAGTGCATGTTCCCTATCCCCTCCTTCATTCAGCCCGTACCGGCGGCTGAGCGCACGACGATGACGCTCCCGGGGTCTGGCCTCAACCCCTGGGAACAGCCCCAAGCATAGGCGATCCACTGAGGGGTTGACCCACTGGGACCACTACTGGTGGGTGGCTGGCACTTACTTAACCACTAGATCTGGTGCCAGAGCCCCAAGCGCGACATTCCGCGTGTCGCGGCGGCGCGGCGCGTCGGAGCTTACGCGACGTCGCGCCTCGGCGTGGTGGGAGGTCGGCGGTGCGACACTGGGGGCGCGGCCCGCCGGCGATCCCGGCTCCCATCAGGAATCGAATGACTGTTCGGTCAATACACCCGATACCTTGATCACGTCAGGTGATTTACAAAATTTCACTCGAACGTGTGTTTGGCGCAACCTTTCGAAACCCACTACCGTTGTACTAACTGTCCGCGACAGCTGAGCGGGCCGACCGCACGCACTTGGTGCGGTCGTAGGACGTGGAGACCTTGCCGCCGGGCAGTCTGCGAAGCGTCTGTCACAGGGAGAACATCTCGAGAGGGGCCGCCGTGACCACCACCGCAGACACCGCAGCATTGACCGCCCAGGACCGCTCCCAGGATCGGCTCAGCCCGATGGATGCGATGAACGACGAAACGCCCAAGCCCACCCGCTCGCTCCCCGGCCGGCCGCCCGGGATCCGCGCGGACAGCTCCGGCCTCACCGACCGTCAGCGCCGGGTCATCGAAGTGATCCGCGATTCGGTCCAGCGCCGTGGCTACCCGCCGTCCATGCGCGAGATCGGCCAGGCCGTCGGTCTGTCCAGCACCTCCTCGGTCGCCCACCAGCTGATGGCGCTGGAGCGCAAGGGATTCCTGCGCCGCGACCCGCACCGCCCGCGCGCCTACGAGGTCCGCGGCTCCGACGCCACGCACTCGCAGCCGACGGACACCACCGGCAAGCCCTCCGCGTCGTACGTGCCGCTCGTCGGCCGGATCGCCGCCGGCGGTCCGATCCTCGCCGAGGAATCGGTCGAGGACGTCTTCCCGCTTCCCCGCCAGCTGGTGGGTGACGGCGAGCTGTTCGTCCTCAAGGTGGTCGGCGACTCGATGATCGAGGCCGCCATCGTCGACGGGGACTGGGTCACCGTCCGCCGTCAGCCCGTCGCCGAGAACGGCGACATCGTCGCCGCCATGCTCGACGGCGAGGCGACCGTCAAGCGCTTCAAGCGCGAGGACGGCCATGTCTGGCTGCTCCCGCACAATGCCGCTTACCAGCCCATCCCCGGTGACGAGGCGACGATCCTCGGCAAGGTGGTGGCGGTACTGCGCCGGGTCTGAACGACCCCTTACGACCGGGCCCCGGAACCTCTGCGCCGGTTCCGGGGCCCTGCCATGTCCGCATCGCCAGGGCGACGTCCGACGTTCAGGGCTCAGCCGGTGGCGGGTACTTCCTCCGCCGCGTCGACCGCCGCCACCTCGGCCGCTTCCTCCGTCACCGTCTCCTCGGCCTCGGCTTCCTCAGCCACCTCTTCCGCGGTCTCGGCGATCGCACTCGCCGTCGCGTCGATGGCCGCCAGCGAGCGGCGCACCTGGTTGCGGTCGGTGGTGTACCAGAGGTCCGGCATGCCGGCCCGCAGGAAGCTGCCGTACCGCGCGGTCGCGAGCCGGGGGTCCAGGACGGCGACGACGCCCCGGTCGCCCGAGGCCCGGATCAGCCGGCCGGCGCCCTGCGCCATCAGCAGCGCCGCGTGCGTGGCGGCCACCGACATGAAGCCGTTCCCGCCGCGCTCCTCGACAGCCTTCTGCCGCGCGCTCATCAGCGGGTCGTCCGGGCGGGGGAACGGGATCCGGTCCATCACCACCAGCTGGCAGTTCACCCCCGGCACGTCCACGCCCTGCCAGAGCGAGAGCGTGCCGAACAGACAGGTGGCCGCGTCCTCGGAGAAGGTGCGGATCAGCTCCCCGAGCGTCTCCTCGCCCTGCAGCAGGATGGGATGGTCGAGCCGGCCCCTCAGGTCCTCCGCCGCCGCCTGGGCGCCCCGCATCGAGGAGAACAGCCCCAGCGTGCGACCGCCCGCGGCCTGGATCAGCTCGGCGAGTTCATCCAGCATGTCCTCGCGGCGGCTGTCGCGGCCCGGCTGGGCAAGGTGTTTGGCGACGTAGAGAATCCCCTGCTTGGGGTAGTCGAACGGCGAGCCGACGTCGATGCCCTTCCACGGCGGCACGTCCTCGCCCTCGACGCCCTCCGGGGCCAGGCCGAGCGAGGCCGCGACCCCGTTGAAGTCGCCGCCGAGCTTGAGGGTGGCGGAGGTGAGCACCACGGAACGTTCCGTGAAGAGCTTCTCGCGCAGCAGGCCGGAGACGCTGAGCGGAGCGACCCGCAGTGAGGCGCCGAACCGGTCGTGGCTCTCGCACCAGACCACGTCGTACTCGGAGCCCTGCACGATGCGCTCGGCGACCTCATGGACGTGCTCGACCGAGGCGAGCGCCTGCTTGCGCACCGCGTTCTCGTCCTGGACGGACTTGTCGCGGGTCTCGCCGATCGCGGTGATCACCTGGCGGCAGGCGTCGCGCAGCGCCGCCAGTGCGTAGCCGAGGTCCTCCGGGATCTCCTCCAGGCGGCCGGGCAGTGACAGTTCCATCAGCCGCTCGAAGCCCTCGGAGGCGCTGAGCAGCGCGTCGGCGGCCTTCTCGTTGACGAGCTTGGCGGCCCGCCGGACGGCGCGGTTGACGCTACCGGGGCTGATCTCACCGGTCGCGACACCGGTGACACGGGAGACCAGCTCATGGGCCTCGTCCACGATCAGGACCTCGTGGCTGGGCAGGACCGGCGCGCCCTCGATGGCGTCGATGGCGAGCAGGGCGTGGTTGGTGACCACCACGTCCGCGAGCTTGGCGCGCTCGCGGGCCGCCTCGGCGAAGCACTCCGCGCCGTAGGCGCACTTCGTGGCGCCGAGGCATTCGCGCGAGGTGACGGAGATCTGCGACCAGGCCTTGTCGGAGACGCCCGGCGTGAGGCCGTCCCGGTCGCCGGTCTCGGTCTCGTCCGCCCAGTCGCGCAGCCGGAGCAGGTCCTTGCCGAGCTTGCTGGTGGGCGCCGCGGCTTCGAAGACGTCGAAGAGACCGTCCTCCTCTTCCTGCGGCACCCCTTCGTGCAGGCGGTGCAGACAGAGATAGTTCGACCGGCCCTTGAGCATGGCGAACTGCGGCTCGCGGCGCAGCAGCGGCTTCAGCGCCTGGACGGTACGCGGCAGGTCACGCTCGACCAGCTGCCGCTGCAGGGCGAGGGTGGCGGTCGCGACCACCACCCGCTCGCCGTGGGCGAGGGCGGGCACCAGATAGCCGAGGGACTTTCCGGTGCCGGTGCCGGCCTGGACGAGCAGATGGGCGCTGTCGTCCACGGCGGTCTCGACGGCCTGGGCCATCGTGACCTGGCCGGGGCGCTCCACGCCGCCGACCGCGGTGACGGCTGCGTGGAGGAGTTCGGTGAGGGCGGGCTTCGTCATAGGGAAACCAGCCTAAGGGGGCGCACTGACAACACGGTCCTGCCCCGGGACGCGGTGATCGTTCGCCGTACGCAATCCGGCGTCCGGTGCTAACTTCTGGCGCATGTCGTTCGAGTTGGCCGGAGAAATCGGCGTCGGAACGGTGCTCAGCGGCCGGTACCGGCTGGAGGTCGCGCTGGGTGGCGGCGGCTTCGGGCAGGTGTACTCGGCGTGCGACCAGGCGCTCGGCCGGCAGGTGGCGGTCAAGGTACTGACGCTCCGCCCCGAGTGGGCGGACGGCGAGCGGTCGGCGCGGCAGGGCAGGTTCCGCCGGGAGGCCACCGCCGCGGCCCGGCTGAGCCACCCGAACGTGGCCGCCGTCCATGACGCGGGCGAGCACTCCGGGGCGCCGTACATCGTGATGGAACTGCTGCGTGGCAAGAACCTGCGGCAGGTCTTGCTGGAGCAGGGCGCCCTGCCGGTCGCCGACGTGGTGGAGTACGGCATCCAGATCTGCGCGGGGCTGGAGCACGCGCACGGCCAGGGACTGGTCCACCGGGACATCAAGCCGGAGAACCTGATGCTGCTGCCCAGGGGCATCGTCAAGATCTGCGATTTCGGGCTGGTGGCGGAGCGGGACGCGAACGTCACCCGGTACACGGAGCCGATGTCCATCCTGGGGTCGCCGCAGTACTTCTCCCCCGAGCAGGCGCTGGGGCACGAGGTGACCGGCCGCTCCGACCTGTACTCACTGGGGTGCGTCCTCTACGCACTGCTGGCGGCGTCTCCGCCGTTCGAGGCGGGCAACACCGTCGGCTACGCGTACCAGCATGTGCACGAGGTGCCGGAGCAGCTGGCCGCCCGCCGCCCCGGGGTTCCCGCCGCGCTCGCCGAGTTGGTGCACGCGCTGCTCGCCAAGAACCCGGCGGACCGGCCGGCGGGCGCCGCGGAGGCCGCGGAGCGGCTGCGCGCGGCGGGCCGGCCCGCGCCGGCCCCGGAACCGAAGCCGGCCCCGGAACCGAAGCCGGCTCCGAAACCGGCCCCGAAGCCCGAGATGCCCCGGACGCCGACCGTGCTGGACCGCGGACCGCAGGACACCGCCTGGTCGCGGCTGGAGGAGGCCGAGCGGCTGCTCGCCGCCGGCCGGTTCGGCGACGCCGACCGCTGCTACTGGAATCTGTACCAGCAGCTCAGCAGGTCGGGCGGGGAGGGCGAGCCGGCCGCGTTCGCCGCACTGTTCGGCCGGGCACGGGTCCTGGAGGGGCTGAACGGCGCGGCGACGGTCGTCCGCCGGCTGACGGATCTGTCGGCGCGTACGGCGGCGGCGCTGGGCCCCGACCATGCGCTGGCGCGCTGTGTGACGTCCTACGCGGCGGTCAGGACTCCACGCGGGCGGTGACATCGGCGGCGAGCCGCAGCGCGTCGCCCGGGCGCAGCGCCACCCGCTCTCCTGCGGTGATCCGGGTGCCGCGCACGAAGGTGCCGTTGGTCGAGCCCTCGTCGCTGATCCAGGCGGAGCCGTCGGGGTCGACGCCGACGCTGGCGTGGACCCGCGACAGGTTGTCGCGGCCGCCGAGGAAGCGGACGGCCGGGCACTGCTGCGGATCCCGGCCGAGCCGGATCCGGCCGCCCGGCTCGACGACCGCCGCACCGTCGGGGAAGACGAGCCGCAGCGCACGGCCGGGCGCGTCGCGGCGGGTGATGCCCGGCAGCGTCAGCGGTGCGGCCTTCGTGGGCGCCGTCATCAGCGCGAAGGGTACGTCCCAGCCCCGGCAGACGCGGTCGCCCGCGCCCGCGCCGGCGAGGCCGCACTCCGGGCACGGCCTGCCGGTGCCGTGGTCCTCGCCGTCACGGCCCTCACCGCCGTCGCGCATGGCGCCCCCGCTTCTGTCTCCCGTGGTATCCCGTCACGGTATCGCCAGCCGGGACACAGCCGCGTCAGGGGCCGCTCAGGGGGTTGCGGACGGTGCCGTGGACGGCGGCGTGCGGGCGGTCGGGACGGTCCCGGTAGCCGTCGAGGTGCAGCCGGTTGCGGTTGAGGCACAGCCGGTCGATCCGGGGGGTGAGCAGGTCGAAGGTCGCGAAGCGCTCCTTCAGCTCGGGGAAGCGGTCCTGGTGCCGCAGGATCGTCTCGCGGACCAGCCCCCAGAAATCGCCTTCCGGGACGCCCAACTGGTCCTCGCACAGCGGCGCGAGGTACCGGAACACCCCGATGAAGAGCCCGGAGTGGATGAACTGGGTCAGGAAGGCCGGGGGTTCGGTGAGCAGCACCGCGCGGACGTCCGCGGGCATCGACCCGTGTTCCGGCAGCGGCTCCGCGGAGACGTTCATGTCGTCGACGAAGTCCTTGACGGCGAGCCGCACGGGAATGTCGTGCTCGTCGAAGACGACGATGGCGTTCTCGCCGTGCGGGGAGAAGACCGTCCCGTACTGGTACAGGAAGTGCAGCAGCGGGGGCAGCAGGGCCGCGAACAGATGGCGCAGCCAGACGCGCGGCGCCAGCCCGGAGCGTTCGACGAGCTCGGCGGTGAAGGCGCGCCCTTCCGGGTCGGTGTGCAGCAGCGCCGCGAGCGTACGGGCCCGCTCGCCGGGGCCGAGCCGGCCGGTGAGCGGCTCGCGCCAGATACAGCCGAGGAGTTCGCGGTACTGGTAGGGCACGCCCGGGATCCGGTCGTACAGCGGGTGTTCGACGGTGATCGAGGCGACCTCGCCGAGCAGGATCACCCGGGTCTCGTCGCGCAGGAAGGGGTCGGCGTCCCGCAGACCGTGCACCCAGGCGGTGACCGCGGGGGCGGCGAGGGTGCGCTCGGTGGGCAGCCCGCGCCACACGAGGGTGTTGAGGACCGACAGCGGCAGCTTGACCGTGCGGCGGTCCGGGCGGCTGGTGTTGAGGAAGGTCCTGATCGACTGCTGGGGCAGCCGCAGGTCGTTGTCAGTGGCGAGGGGCAGGATGGAACCGTCGGCGAGATGAGCGGCGAAGAGGGGTGCGATCGTCTCCTCCCACTGCCAGGGGTGGACGGGCAGCAGGAGGTAGTCGGCGGGGTCGCGCCCCTGGTCGGTGATGGTGCGGGCGAAGCCGGCGCGTACGTCCGGGGGGAGTTCTTCGGCGTAGAGCCGGTCGGGGGTGTCCAGGGCGGCGACGCCCCGGTACTGGGCGAGGTCGCGGTGGACGGCGATCCAGGGAAGGCGGTGGTGCCGGCGGGCCTCAGGAGCCCATAAGGCGGAGTCGGCGGCGGAGAAGCCGAGCCGGCCCTTGTTGGCGACGAGCCAGGGGTGGCCGGTCTGGTGGCCTTCGAGGTCGGCGTAGTCCAGTGCGGCGAGCTCGGCGGCGGTGACGGCGGAGGCGTCGAGCCGGACATCGGCGGCCAGCGTCGCCAGGAGTTCGCGGATCAGATGCCCCGTGGTGTCGCCCGGCAGGTCCAGCACGGTGTCGTGTCCATGGGCGAGGAAGTGCAGCGGGTCGCCGGTGGGCGTGATGGAGCCGGCGTCCACGGACCAGCTGCCATAGGCACCGCGGCGGGCGCGGAACCGGTAGACGACGTCGTCGCGCAGCACCAGCCGGTAGGGCGACCAGCCGGTCCCGGAACGGGACCCGGTGCCGGTGCCGGTGCCGGTTCCGGTTCCGGTTCCGGTTCCGGTGTCGAGGGCGGCGTCGGCGTCGGCGTCGGGATCCGGCTCCGGGGTGATGACGGCTTCGTACGCGTACTCGGCGAGCATCTTGGCCAGCATGCGGCGGGCGGCGAGCTGCCAGCCGGTGCCTCGGAGCGGTGGCGGGATGGTCAAGGTCGGTGCTCCTCTGCGGGGGACAGCGCGGCGGCGGACAGGGGTCGGCGGAGGTCCCGAAGGGGCCCGGGAGATCAGAAAGGTCAGGGTGCGGTCAGGCGGTCAGGGTGCGGTCGGGCGGTCAGGCGGTCAGGCGGTCAGGCGGTCAGAGGAGATGTCTCACGGCACGGTCGCGGATCATCAGAGCCGCCCGTTTGCCGGGCAGCTCCACCTCGGCGGAGAACCGGAAGCCCCCGGCGAGGAAGGCGGCGACGGAGGGGGTGTTGCGCAGGTCGGGTTCCGCGATGACGCGCGCGCAGGCCGGCCGGTGGTCGAGCACGAGGTCGGCGACGGCTCGCAGCAGGGTGGTTCCCAGGCCGCAGGCCCGGTCGTCGACACCACCGATCAGCAGATGCACCCCGGTGTCATGGGGTCGGGAGGGGTAGTAGCGGGCGACGGAGTCGAGATCGGCCCGGTAGATCTCCCAGTAGCTCATGGGGGTGCCGTCCAGGACGCCGAGGCAGGGGACGCTGCGGCCGTCGCCGTCGAGCTGGCCGCGCAGATGCCGCTCGGTGATCCGCGGTTCTCCGGAGAGCTCCCAGAACTCGGCGACGGCCGGGTCGTTCATCCAGCCGGAGATCATCGGCAGATCGCGTTCGACGGTCGCGGGAACGAGCTGGAAGGTGCCCGCCCGGGTGGCCGTCGGCCCCCAGTCCGCGACCCCGCCGAGCAGACCGCCGTCCGCGCCCGGAGCCCCGGCGGACCGCGCCGGATCCGGCGCGTTGAAGAGGGCGAGGACCTCGTCGGACAGTGTCAGGTCCAGGGTGTCCTCGGTGTTGGAGTCGGCGGGCGGCAGCACGGCTCCCTCCTCTCCTGCGGTCGGACCGCTCAGGCGGCCAGCGGATTGCGGATCGTCACGTAGACGGACTGGGTGTCGACCGGGCCGACGAGTTCATCCATACCGTGCAGCCGGGTCAGCAGATTGGCTTTGCAGCGCAGTGTCGCGGCCCCGAGCAGCTGTTCCGGCAGACGGGAGCGGCCGGTGGCCGCCGCCAGGCCGAGGAACCGGCGGAAGGCGGCGAGGAGCAGGCGTTCGTCGGCCAGCCCCTGGCAGCCGAACGCGCCGATCAGGCCGAGGACGTTGTTGATGCCGAGGTAGTAGGCGAAGCGCTCGTCGGCGATGGCGTCCGCGACGAAGGTGTCGCTCTCCGCGCCGATCCCGGGCAGCCTGCGCTCCAGGGCGGCCCGGTGGGACTCCCGGAAGTAGTAGCCCTGGTTGTCCCGGTAGCGGCCGCCGAACGGCCAGCCGTCGGCGTCCAGCAGGACGAGGGTGTTCTGCTGGTGGGCCTCCAGGGCGATCCCCGCCTCTCCGTCCAGCCAGAGGACGGGACGGACGACGGCGTCCAGATAGCGCAGGAACCACTCGGTGGCGACGGCCGCGGCCGGGCGTCCGGTCCGGGCCGCGAGGCGGCCGGTGAGGTCGGCCAGGCGGGAGCGCAGGGCGGGCGTGGCCTGTCCCGGCCAGGGGCGCGGCGAGGTGAGGCCCGCCAGGCAGTGGGCCTGGTCGCCGGGGCCGAACGGGTTGTGCCGCAGCACCACGTCCAGGCCCTGGAGCGGCTCTCCGCCCGGCGCGTTCACCGCGAGCCACGCGGGGTCGCGGACGATGTCGAAGCCGGGGTGCGCGGCGCGCCACTGCTCGGCGAGTCCGCTGCGCAGCAGCCGGTGGACCTCGGTGCCGCGCCGGAGTTCCTTGCGGAGGTTCTCGCGGCGGGAGTTGGTGATGCGCAGCGCCAGCGAGAGCTTCAGCATCGCGGGGGCGCCGGACCGGTACACGGTCCGCACGGAGGAGGTGGGGTGCCAGGGATCGCCGAGCGGGCCGAGGTCACGCAGCTGACCCGTCTCGAAGAGTTCCCGCACCTCGGGCCGGTGCTGGACCTCGCGGGCCTGCCATGGGTGCAGGGGCAGGGCGGCGGCGCCGTCGGGGAGTTCGAGGCCGGGGCCTGCGAGGTCGGTGAGGAGCTGTTCGGCGGGAATGGCGCGGCCGCGTTCGGTCCAGGCCGAGTCGGTGGCGATCAGGGAGCGGTCGACGGCGAACCAGTGCAGCGGGAAGGAGCCGCGCAGTTCCGGCGAGTAGGCGCGGGACTCCGCCTCGGAGAGCCCCTCCCTGCCCTTGGGCGTGGGGTGCAGCGGGTGGCCGAGGAGGAGCGACTGCTCGGCTTCGAGGAACGGATCCGTGGCGGCGGGCGCCGCGGGCCGCTCCCGCCGGTCGGTGAGGAACAGGGCGGTACGGCGGGCGGAGTCGGCGACCCGGCCGATCAGGTCGCCGCCCTCGGCCGGATCCGTGCCGGCCTCGCGCGCCAGCAGCGCCGCCAGGCAGACGGCGGTCAGCGGCACCTGGTCGGCGAGGGCGAGCCGTACGGTGCCGAACCGGTGGTGCCCGGTCGCTGACCAGTGCCGGACCCGGACGTCGAAGCCGGTGCCGCTGGCGGGGAGCGGTACACGCAGCACGCCGTCCCGCGGCTCGGGGAGCGCGGTCTCGCGCACCCAGCAGCGCAGCAGGCTCTCGATCGACGCCGCGTCGGCCGCCGCGTAGGCGTCGGACGCTTCGAGGGGATCGGGCTCGCCCGGCAGCGGCAGGGCCGCCCGCCGCGACTGCGGCGGTACGAGGGCCGTGCTGTCCTGAACGGCCGTGCCGGTCTGGTGAGCCGGCCCGCCGTGGAGGGTCGGCCTGTCCTGCTGGGCCGCGCCGGCCTGGGCCGGCGTGCTGTCGGCGGCAGGGTCGGCGTTCGTGCCGGGGCATACGCTCATGCCGGTACTCCGTGTGTCGGTGGGGCCCGTCGGCCCGGAGGTCTGGGGGTACTCGGCCGTCGCCTGTGGGCTCGTCATGCGCGCTCCTCCACCGCTCCGGCGCCCGCGGACGCACCGGAGAATCCAGGACCGACGCGAGCGCCGGGAGTTCCCGCAGTCCCGGAACCCCCAGAAGTCCCAGGAGCTCCGGGAGCCCCGGGAGCCCCGGAAACCGCCCGCTCGGCCGCCGCGATCGAGTCCGCGAGCCGGTCGAGCACCGCCTCGGCCTGCTCGTCGGTGATGGTGAGCGGCGGGAGCAGCCGGACGACACTGCTGTGCCGGCCGCCGAGTTCGATGATGAGACCGCGCCGCAGCGCCTCCTGCTGCACGGCGGCGGCGAGCCGGGGCGCGGCGGGCAGCGACCCGTAATCGTCGGGTTCTGCCTCGGTGTCGACGAGTTCGAGGCCGATCATCAGACCGCGGCCCCGCACATCGCCGATGCACGGGTGGTGCGCGGCCAGTCCGCGCAGCCGGGCCGACATCCGGCTGCCGAGGGTGCCGGCCCGCACGTCCAGGCCGTGCTCACGGACGTACTTCAGGGTGACGGCGCCCGCCGCCATGGCGAGCTGGTTGCCCCGGAAGGTGCCCGCGTGGGCGCCGGGCCGCCAGGTGTCCAGCTCCTCCCGGTAGACGATGACGGCGAGCGGGAGGCTGCCGCCGATCGCCTTCGAGAGCACCATCACGTCCGGCACGATCCCGCTCTGCTCGACGGCCCAGAAGGTCCCGGTGCGTCCGACGCCCGTCTGTACCTCGTCGACGATCAACGGGATGCCGCGCCGGGCGGTGATCTCCCGCATCCGGCGCAGCCACGCCTCGGGCGCGGGGATCACCCCGCCCTCGCCCTGCACCACTTCGAGCAGCATCCCGGCGGGCGGCTGGACGCCGCCCTTGGGGTCGTCCAGCAGGCTGGCGGTCCACCGGGCGGACAGCTCCGCCCCGCGGTCGCCGCCGGTGCCGAACGGGCAGCGGTACTCGTACGGGTACGGGAGCCGCGTCACCCGCGCGTCGGCCTCGCCGACCGTGGCGCGCGCCGCGGTGTCCCCGGTCGCGGCCAGCGCGGCCGCGGTCATCCCGTGGTAGGCGCCGGTGAAGGCCAGCAGTCCGGCGTGGCCGGTGGCGTTGCGGACGAGCTTGATGGCCGCCTCGACCGCGTCCGTACCGGCCGGTCCGCAGAACTGCACCCGCCCGTGGGCGGCCAGTTCCGGCGGCAGCGTCTCGAACAGGGCGGTGGTGAAGGCGTCCTTCACCGGCGTGGCCAGATCGAGGACGTGCAGCGGGGCCCCGGAGTCCAGGACCGCGCGGATCGCCTCCAGGACGACCGGGTGGTTGTGCCCGAGCGCCAGCGTCCCCGCGCCGGACAGGCAGTCCAGATAGCGGCGGCCGTCGGCGCCCTCGACCGTCATCCCGCGGGCTCTGACCGGGACGACGGGCAGCGAGCGGGCGTAGGTGCGGGCCGCGGA
Organism: Streptomyces sp. H39-C1; assembly: GCF_027158125.1. Classification (NCBI taxonomy): domain Bacteria; kingdom Bacillati; phylum Actinomycetota; class Actinomycetes; order Kitasatosporales; family Streptomycetaceae; genus Streptomyces; species Streptomyces sp. H39-C1. The sequence continues at coordinate 60,292 of NZ_JAPVLS010000004.1, read as the reverse complement.
CTCACGCAGCGACTGCCGCCGCAGGATCCCCTCTCCCGCGACGAAGTCGTCTGCCGACGCGGCCAGTTGGTCCGGCCCGCTCTGGATGGCGGCCACGTGCTCACTCCTCCGGTCGACGTCCCCCATCCGCACTAACGACGCGCCCCTGGTCCGATCACGGTCGGCCGGGAGATCTTTCGGGGCGGAACCGCGGACCCAGCGCGAACCGTCCCTCACAGCACCCGGCATAGTGGGGGACCGCCCCTTCGCCGGGGTGAACTGCCGTTAGACGACCAGGGGGACACCACCCATGCCATCCATAAGCCGGCCACTGGCCGCCGCCGCGGTCGCGGCCCTGCTCGCGGTCTCGGCCACCGCCTGCGGGCCGTCCGACGACAAGGCGGATCCCAAGCCGAGCGCCCCGGTCACGAGCGCGGACGGCCCGAAGCTCCCCTCCGCCCTGCCCACCAGCCTCGGGGACCTCGAGAAGTGGAAGAAGGCGTACAAGGACGGAGCCTGGAAGAACTGGGACAAGGACCAGTGGCTGCGCAAGGCCTCCGACTTCATCAACCCGGTCATCGACGGTCTGTGGGACAACGACCGGATGAAGGGCGCGGAGCAGAACGACAAGAAGGTGCCCGACGACGTCGCGGCGGACAAGGGCAAGACGGACGCGGTGCCCGCGGTCAACAAGGCCAAGGCCGTTGACGCGCCGTACCACGAGAACGGCCCCGGCGACGGGAAGATCTTCTTCGACGGCCCCAAGGGCTCGATGGTCTGCTCCGGCACCGTGGTGCAGGACCCGGCGCACCCGGGCAAGTCCAACCTGGTGTGGACCGCGGGCCACTGTGTGCACGCGGGTGGCGCGGGCGGCTGGTACCGCAACGTCATCTTCGTCCCGTCGTACAACGACGCGGGCAGGACCGAGGCGCAGCTGAAGGGCGCCAAGCGCGACGAGCTCGCCCCGCTCGGCGTGTTCTGGGCCGACGGCGCGGCCACCTCCGACCAGTGGATCGCGAACGGCGCGGAGACCGGGGGCAAGGGCTCCCCGTACGACTTCGCGGTGCTGCACGTGACTCCGGACAAGGCGAGCGGCACCAAGTCGCTGGAGGAGAAGGTCGGTTCCGCCCTTCCGGTGTGGTTCAACGCTCCGTCCGTGACGAAGATGGGCAACATCGGCGCCTGGGGCTACCCGGCCGCGCCGCCCTTCGACGGCCAGCGGCTGTTCAACTGCACGGGCAAGGCCGGCCGGCTGTCGCTCTTCGCCGATCAGCCGACCGAGTACCGGCTCGGCTGCACGATGACCGGCGGTTCGTCCGGCGGCGGCTGGTACGCCAAGAACCCGGCGAACAATCAGGTGTCGCTGGTCAGCAACACCTCGATCGGCCCGGTCACGGCTACCTGGCTGGCGGGCCCGCACCTGGGCGCCGAGGCGAAGGCCGTGTACGACAAGGTGAGCAAGCAGTTCAAGTAACACCGGCGTCCAGCCGGTAGCAGGTCACACGGAAGGGCCCGCCCCCATCGGGGACGGGCCCTTCCGTCGGTGCTCCGGCGGACGGGTCAGTGCTTGGCGACGAGCGCGAAGGACGCGAACTCGGCGGCCAGGTCCTCGTGCACCCGTGCCTTGAGCAGCGTGCCCTCGCCGGTGTGCTCCTCGGAGAGCACCTCGCCGTCGGCGTGCGCCCGGGCGATGAGCGCGCCCTGGCTGTACGGCACGAGGACGTCGACCTCGACCTCGGGCCGCGGCAGCTCCTCGTCGAGCAGCGCGAGCAGCTCGTCGATGCCCTGGCCGGTGCGGGCGGACACCGCGATGGCGTGCTTCTCGTTCCGCAGCATGCGCTGCAGGACGAGCGGGTCGGCCAGGTCCGCCTTGTTGATGACGACGATCTCGCGCACCTTGAGCGCCTCGACCTCGCGGAAGACGTCCCGCACGGCGGCGAGCTGCTCCTCCGGGACCGGGTGCGAGCCGTCCACCACGTGCAGGATGAGGTCGGCTTCCGCGACCTCCTCCATGGTGGAGCGGAACGCCTCGACCAGGTGGTGCGGCAGGTGCCGGACGAACCCGACGGTGTCGGTCAGCGTGTACAGCCGGCCGCCGGGGGTCTCCGCCCGGCGCACGGTCGGGTCGAGGGTGGCGAACAGGGTGTTCTCCACCAGCACGCCCGCGCCGGTGAGCCGGTTGAGCAGCGAGGACTTGCCCGCGTTGGTGTAGCCGGCGATCGCGACGGAGGGCACCTTGTTGCGCTTGCGTTCCTGCCGCTTGAGGTCACGGCCGGTCTTCATCTCCGCGATCTCCCGGCGCATCTTCGCCATCTTCTCGCGGATACGGCGCCGGTCGGTCTCGATCTTGGTCTCACCGGGACCGCGGGTGGCCATACCCCCACCACCGCCGGCCCCGCCGCCGCTGGAGCCGCCACCGCCCATCTGGCGGGAGAGCGAGGCACCCCAGCCGCGCAGGCGCGGCAGCATGTACTGCATCTGTGCGAGCGAGACCTGGGCCTTGCCCTCACGGGACTTGGCGTGCTGGGCGAAGATGTCGAGGATCAGGGCGGTGCGGTCGACCACCTTGACCTTGACGACGTCTTCGAGCTGGATGAGCTGTCCGGGGCTGAGTTCACCGTCGCAGACGACCGTGTCGGCGCCTGTCTCCTGCACGATGTCCCGCAGCTCGCGCGCCTTGCCCGAGCCGATGTACGTGGCCGGGTCCGGCTTGTCACGGCGCTGGATCACGCCGTCGAGCACCAGGGCGCCCGCGGTCTCCGCGAGGGCGGCGAGCTCCGCGAGGGAGTTCTCCGCGTCGTGCACGGTTCCGGAGGTCCAGACACCGACGAGTACGACGCGCTCCAGACGGAGCTGCCGGTACTCGACCTCGGTGACGTCCTCCAGCTCGGTCGACAGACCCACGACGCGGCGCAGCGAGGCACGGTCGGAGCGTTCGAGCTGAGCACCGTCCCGCTCTTCGTCGATCTCGTGGCTCCAGGCGACGTCCTCTTCCATCAGGGCGTCTGCGCGAAGGCTCTCGGGGAGGCGCTGGCGGTCGTTTGAAGAGGAGGAAGAGGAGGTCATTGGATCCTTTGGTCGAGCGGCTGGGATGGGGACGGGCGTGTTGTCCGTCATAACGATGGTCGCACGCCCGCCGCCGGGGGTCACGCGGGTTTCGCCGCCGTCGCCGCACGGGCCCTGGCCGCGCCGGCGACCCAGTCGCCGTGACCGGGCATCGGCGGGGTGACGGTCCCGTACAGCCAGGCGTGCAGGAAGCCGCTGAGGTCCCGCTCAGCGACCTCGGAGGCGAGAGCGGTGAAGTCGGCCGTCGAGGCGTTCCCGTCCTGGTGACGGGCCACCCAGGCGCGCTCAAGGCGCTGGAAGGCGGGGGCGCCGATCTCCTGGCGCAGGGCGTACAGGGCGAGCGCCCCGCCGTCGTAGACGTTGTTCCGGAAGATGCCGAGCTTGCCCGGCTCGGGCACCTTCGGTTCGGCGGGCGGGCCGTCCGCCGCCCGTACCCGGTTGTCGCCCTCGTAGGCGGCGCGGACCTGCTGGTCGAGGCCGACGCCGTACTTCTGCGCGTTGTACAGCCACTGGTACCAGGTGGCGTGGCCCTCGTTGAGCCAGAGGTCCGACCAGGCCGCGGGGGTGACGCTGTCGCCGAACCACTGGTGGGCGAGCTCGTGCACCATCAGCGGGGCTGCCAGCGCCTCGGGGGCGAGCAGGACGCGGCGCTCGAAGAGCGAGAGGGTCTGGGTCTCCAGCTCGAAGCCGGTGGTGGTGTCGGCGCTGAGGATCCCGTACGTCTCGAACGGGTAGGGGCCGACCTGCTCCTCCATCCAGGAGATCTGCCCGGGGGTCATCGCGAGCCGGGCCTCCAGCCGGTCGCGGTCGGCGGCTCCGACGACGTCGCGCAGCACCAGCCCGTGCGGACCGGCGCGGTGCAGTACGGCGGAGCGGCCGATGGAGACCTGCGCGAGCTCGGTGGCCATCGGGCTCGCGGGACGGTACGTCCAGGTGAGAGCGGACGCGGGCGCGGCCTCGGGGACGGCGTCCGGGACGCCGTTGGTGATGACGGTGAGGTCCTTGGGGGCCGTGACGTGGAAGGTGAAGGCGGCCTTGTCCGAGGGATGGTCGTTGCACGGGAAGACGCTGTGGGCGGCATCGGCCTGGTTGGCCATCGCCAGTCCGTCGGCGGTCCGCACCCAGCCGGTGTTCGCGGCGCGCGGATCGCTGGTGTGCGTGACGGCGATCAGCAGCTCGCCGCCGTCCGGTACCGGCTCCTCGGGGGTGACGACGAGTTCCTCGCGCTCCCGGGTGTAGACCGCCGGATGCCCGTTGACCTGCACCGATGAGACCGTGCCGGCGGCGAAGTCCAGATGGAACCCGGTCAGTGGCGCCGTCGCGCGGGCCTTGATGCGGGTGACGGCGTCCAGCGGCCGGTCCTGGCCGTGATAGTCGAAGGAGAGGTCGTACGCGGCCACGTCGTAGCCGGGATTGCCGAGGTCGGGATAGAGCCGGTCGCCGAGACCCGACGTCGATACGGCGGGATCGCCGGGCAGGTCCGCCGCGGTCAGGGTCAGTACGGCGGCGAACGCCGCCAGCACGGCGCCGCTGCGCGGCGTGATGGGGATCATGCGCTACCGCTATCAGGGGGCGGCGGCCGGGGACGCGCGACGCGCAGCAGCACACCCGATCGGCCCTGGTCCGCCCGGCCGGTTGTCCGAACCCGACCGGACCCGACCGGCATGGAGCGGATCGGACCGGATCAGAGCGCGTCGCGCCCGTTACCGACGCGCGGCGGCCATCGCCCGCTGGGCCCGGTAGACGTCGTAGACGCCCGGCACCGATCGCATGGCGCGCATCAGGCTCGGCAGGGCTTCCGCGTCGGGCAGCTCGACGGTGTACGTGTGCCGCACCCGGTGTTCCTGCGGGGGTTCCACGGAGGCGGAGACGATGCCCACGCCCTGGCCCGCGATGGCCTCGGTGAGATCCGCGAGCAGCCGCGGCCGGCCGAGCGCCTCGGCCAGCAGGGTGGCGCGGAATCCGGCCCCGGCGGGGCGGCCGCCCCGCCACCGGACGGGAACCGGCTCCCGTCCCGCGCCGATCATCCGAACCGCGGTCGGGCACTCCTCGCGGTGCACGGCGACCGTGCCGCCGCGGATGACGAACCCGGTGACCTCGTCGGGCGGTACCGGCGTACAACAGCGCGCCAGCCGGACGGCCGCGCCCGCCAGGTCGGTGACGGCGACCGGTTCGTCCTCGGCCGCGGTGTCCGCGCTGTACGCGGGGCGTTCCGCGCGGGCGGCGGGCTCCTCGTCGGCGGGCGGCACCGGATGGAGTTCCAGCCAGCGGGTGACGGCGATCCGGGCCGCCGGTGTACGGACGTGCTCCAGCCAGTCGGCGGACGGGCCGGAGGCGCCGGTCTCGTCCAGCAGGATCTGCACGATGTCGCCGTCCCGCAGCTTGCTGCGCAGCGGTGCGAGACGGCCGTTGACGCGGGCGCCGACGCAGGCATGGCCGGCCTCGCCGTGCAGCGCGTAGGCGGCGTCCACACAACTGGCCCCTGCGGGTAGCCGGATGGTGCCGGTGGTGTCCCCGCCGTGCGCGGAGAAGACGGTGACCTCGCGGTCCTGGGCGAGGTCGGCGCGCAGCGCGGTCCAGAAGGTGTCGGGGTCGGGGGCGTCGCGCTGCCACTCCAGCAGGCGCGACAGCCAGCCCGGCTGGGTGGGGTCGACGCGTTCGCCATCGGCGGCCTGCGGGGGCTCGTCGACGGTGTGCGGATTGCCCAGCGCGATGACACCGGCCTCGGCGACCCGGTGCATCTGCCGTGTGCGGACCAGGACTTCGGCGATCCGGCCCTCTTCGTCGGCGACGGCGGTGTGCAGCGACTGGTACAGGTTGAACTTGGGCGCCGCGATGAAGTCCTTGAACTCCGCGATCACCGGGATGAAGCAGGTGTGCAGCTCACCGAGGACGGCGTAGCAGTCGGCGTCCTCCGCGACGAGCACCAGGATCCGGCCGAACTCGCAGCCGCCGAGCTCGTCCGCGCCGCGCTTGAGCAGCACCCGGTGGACGGAGACGGTGTGCCGCGGCCGGATGGCGACCTCGGCGGCGATCCCGGCCTCGCGCAGCACGGCCCGCACGGCGTCGGCGACGGCCGCCAGCGGGTCCGGGCGGACGGAGTTGGCGCGGATCATCGCGCGGGTCCTGGCGTACTCCTCGGGGTGGAGGATGGCGAAGACCAGGTCCTCCAGTTCGCTCTTGAGGGCCTGAACACCCAGCCGTTCGGCGAGCGGGATGAGCACGTCCCGGGTGACCTTCGCGATCCGCGCCTGCTTGTCGGGGCGCATCACCCCGAGGGTGCGCATGTTGTGCAGCCGGTCGGCAAGTTTGATCGACATGACGCGTACGTCGCTTCCGGTGGCGACCAGCATCTTGCGGAAGGTCTCGGGCTCGGCCGCGGCACCGTAGTCGACCCGTTCGAGCTTGGTGACGCCATCGACGAGATAGCAGACCTCCTCGCCGAACTCCTCCCGCACCTGATCGAGTGTCACTTCCGTGTCCTCGACGGTGTCGTGCAGCAGAGAGGCCGTCAGGGTCGTTGTCTCGGCGCCGAGTTCGGCGAGGATCAGCGTCACGGCGAGCGGATGCGTGATGTACGGCTCGCCGCTCTTGCGCATCTGGCCGCGGTGCGAGGACTCGGCGAGCAGATATGCGCGGCGCAGAGTCTCGATGCCGGCCGCGCCGACCCCCGGGTGGCGCAGCCGGTGGACTTTGGCAAGGTGCTCGATGGCGTCCGGCACGCGCTGGCCCCTGCCGCCGGCGGGCAGGCCCCACTCCCGGCCGCCGGGGCCGAGCAGTGCCGCCCGGCCGAGTCTGCGCAGGTCGATGCGGCGAAGTCCGCGCCTGCGGCCCTCATCGTCGGGGGCGGGGGCGGCATCCACTGCGTTGTCCGCGCTCATCGGGCACCTCCGGCAGCGTCAACCGGCGGCGGGCGCTCTCCACGGAGAATGGGGGCCGCGCCGGTGCTTGATGCTACCGAGCCCACCACGTGCGGCAGCCGCGCTCTCGTCCAGAGTGATCGCCATCACCCGTTCGAGGGAACAAGTGCGGGAAGTCAGTACGGGAGGCCAGTTCGGAAAGGGGGCTCAGGAGTCCGATTCCCGGCAGGGTTTCGGGCGGTGGCGGTCCGTCAGGCTGACGGTGCGTCCAGCCACTCCCGGTCGATGGTCCCCTCGGCGACGATGACGGCGGGGCCGGTCATCTCGATCTCGCCGTCGGCGCGCTCGGTGATCACCAGACGGCCGCCGGGGACGTCCACGGTGTAGGTGACGGGGCGTCCGGTGATGGCCGGGTCCGCGCCGTCGCGGCGGGCGGCGGCGACCATGACGGCGCAGGCGCCGGTGCCGCAGGAGCGGGTCTCGCCGGAGCCCCGCTCGTGGACGCGCATCGCCACATGCCGCTCACCGCGGTCGACGACGAATTCCACGTTCACGCCGGTCGGGTACGCGGCGGCGGGCGTGACGGTGGGCGCGGTGTACAGGTTTCCCGCGTCGTCCAGGCTGCCGACGAAGGCGACGGCGTGCGGATTGCCCATGTTGACGTTGCTCGCCAGCCAGCTGCGGCCGTCCACGGTGACGGTCACCTCGCCCGCGGGCAGGGCGGCCGCGCCCATGCCGACGGTGATCCCGCCCAGGGTGCCGTCCGCGTCCGTCTTGGCGATGTGCACCCGGCGGACGCCCGCGCGGGTGGCCACGGCCAGGTCACCGGGCCCGGTCAGCCCGGCGCGCTGCAGATACCGGGCGAAGACCCGGACGCCGTTGCCGCACATCTCGGCGATGCTGCCGTCGCTGTTGCGGTAGTCCATGAACCACTCGGCCTCGCCGGCCATGCCGGCGGCCTCCGGATGGGCCTCCGAGCGCACGACCCGCAGCAGCCCGTCGCCACCGATGCCCGCCCGGCGGTCGCACAGCCGCGCGACGGCCGCCGCGGACAGCTCGATGCGGCCGTCCGCGTCGGGGACGATGACGAAATCGTTCTCGGTGCCGTGGCCCTTGAGGAAGGACAGGCCCTGGTGCGTGGTGGGCTGCGTGGTGGTCACAAGGACAAGCGTAAGGCCACCGGCCCGGCACGCTCCGGTGCGGGGCGCTCGGCGGGCGGCTCAGCGCAGGCGGGCCACGCGCCAGATGGCGAGGACCGCCAGCAGGCCGCTGATCAGGGTGTAGGCGACGATGAAGCGCCAGTCCGCACGGCGGCCGGAGCCACGGGCGGGCAGTCCGGGCCAGGTGTAGCCGACCCGGCGGGCGGCCATGATGCCCCAGCCCGCGGAGCAGCAGCTGAGCAGCAGGCCGAGCATGGCCACGACCGCGCCGCCGTCACCGAACTCGAAGGCGAGCGGGAAGGCGAACATCAGGGAGCCACCGACACCGAGGGCGACGATCGGGGCGAGCTGCCAGATCCGCAGCCGCCGCTGCGGCCGCAGCTCCACCGGAACGAGTTCCGGCTCGATCATCGCCTCCGGGTCGATCAGCGACCCGGGTTCGAGCAGTTCGTCCGTCCCGAGCTGTGCCTCGGTCTCGGCATGACGGTCGGGTGAGGAGTCTCGGGGACCGGCTTCCATCGCCACGCGCCCTCCCCCTTCTCCGACGCCGTAACTCGTTGCTCGATGATGGCACGGCCGCGTGGCCGTCTCCTCACGCTGAGGCGTCCCGATGCCATCACGTGATCAGGCTGTAACCGCAGCTTCGACCAACGTCAGCGCCTGATCGGTGAGTTCCGGGCCCCGGGCGGAGAGCCAGTGAACCCGCTGATCGCGGCGGAACCACGAGTCCTGGCGCCGGGCGAAGCGCTTGGTGGCCCTGACGGTCTCGGCGCGCGCCTCGTCGTCGGTGCACTCCCCCACGAGCGAGGCGAGTACCTGCTGGTAGCCCAGCGCCCGTGAGGCGGTGCGGCCGTCCCGCAGCCCCACCGCGGCCAGCTCCCTTACCTCGTCCACCAGTCCGGCGTCCCACATCCGGTCGACGCGCAGCGCGATGCGCTCGTCGAGCTCGGGCCGCGGCACGTCGACGCCGATCTGGACGGTGCCGTAGATGGAGTCGGGGCCCGGCAGATTGGCCGTGAACGGCCGGCCGGTGATCTCCACCACCTCCAGCGCCCGGACGATCCGCCGGCCGTTGCTGGGCAGGATCGCCCGGCCCGCCTCGGGGTCGACCGCGGCCAGCCGGGCGTGCAGCGCCGCGGAGCCCTGCTCGGCGAGCTCCGCCTCCAGCCTGGCCCGGACGGCGGCGTCGGTGCCGGGGAACTCCAGCGCGTCGATGGCGCCGCGCACGTACAGCCCGGAGCCGCCGACCAGTACGGGGGTCCGCCCGGCCGCGTGCAGCCGGTCGATCTCGGCGCGGGCGAGCCGCTGGTACTCGGCGACGCTCGCGGCCTCGGTGACGTCCCAGATGTCCAGCAGGTGGTGCGGCACGCCGTGGCGCTCGTCGGTGGTGAGCTTGGCGGTGCCGATGTCCATGCCCCGGTAGAGCTGCATGGAGTCGGCGTTGACGACCTCACCGTTCAGGGCCTGGGCCAGGGCTACGCCCAGATCGGACTTGCCGGCCGCGGTGGGGCCGACGACGGCGATGACAAGATCTTTACTCGGAAGTACGGGGGGTCGCTCCCCGGGAGTGTGCAGCACGTGTCCAGTCTCCCAAACCTCCGGGCCCCCTCACGATCGAGGGACGTGACGCAGCGCTGCCGGACTCGTTGCCTCTGGAGAGATTCCGCAGGCCGGATTCCGGGTTCTCCGGACCGGCCGGACCCGAGCGGTGCAACGAGGCGCCCCGGGCAACGCGGATTTTCGACCTCACGAGTATGGTCTGGAGTAGAAATGGGAGTTTTCGGATGGTTTCGGCGTCAGTCGGCCGACCCGTCAACCGAAGCGGCGGAAGCCGTCACTCTGACGGCGGAGCCGGAGGGCGTCGAGGCGGTCGCTGAGCCCGCCGAGGCGGCGGAGCCGGCCGGGGACGCGGAGCCCGCGGGCGCGGCGGAGCCCGTCGGCATCCCGAAGCAGCAGTCCACAGCGGACGCCGCCGACAGCGAGGCCGGTGAGGGCGCCCGCGCGTAGCCGCCCCGAAGGAAGGTGCCGGATGGGCCTGATGGACACGATCAAGGACAGACTCGGACTCGCCAGGAACAAGGCGGGCGACCTCGCGCAGCAGCACGGGGGAAAGATCGAGTCGGGGCTCGAGAAGGCCGCCCGGACGGTGGATTCCAGGACCCACGGCAAGTACACGGACAAGATCGACACGGGTGTGCACAAGGCGAAGGGCGCCTTGGACCACCTGAAGAGCGGCAAGGAGGGAAGCGGGCCGGACACTCCGGCCTGACGCCCCCAGCCACCGCTGGGAGGTACCCCCGGACCCCAGCGCGGGAAGGCCGCGGGTGCTTCGGCCCCGCGGTCTTCCGCCGTCCCGGTCCGCACCAGTCGGCGGCTACGGCCGAGCGGCGGCTACGTCCACGTGGCGACGAAGTAGCCGACACCGTACGGGGCGTCCTCGTAGAGCAGTTGTCCGGCCAGGCCCGCGCCCTGCGCGGCGCCCGCGAGGACCTGCCAGGGGGCGCGTCCCGCGGCCTGGAGCGTCTCCGCCAGTTCCGCGTCCAGTGCGGCCAGCGCCTCGGTGTCGGCGGCGGCCAGCGCGGCGGCGACCGAGGCGTCGAAGGGTGCCGCGCGCTCGTCCAGATACCCGGGAGCCTTGAGGGTGCGGCAGGCGCTGCCGTCGCCCATCACCAGCAGCGCGACCCGGTCCGCCGTTGACGCGATCATGGCGCCGGTGGCGGCGCAGCGGTCCTGTTCGAGCGGCTCGCCCACGCCCAGGCCCTCCAGCGGAGCGGCGGCCCAGCCGCGCAGCAGCCAGGCGGCGACGGCCAGCGAGGGCGGCAGCGCGCGGTCGGCGCCGACGTCCTCGGACGGAATCCCGGGTGCGGTGCCGAGGCGTACGTCCAGGTCCACGCCGAACTCCCGGAACGAGCCCCGCGCGCCCTCGTGGTGCCGCCCCCGGTCGGGCTGCCCGGCCGGGCCGATCACCACCAGCCGGTCCGGCCGGGACGCCGCGAGCACCCCGACCGCGTCGGCGCACGCTGCGCGCAGCGCGTCCAGTTCGAACGCGGCACCGGCCGCGACCTCGGGTACGAGCAGCGGGGCGGACGGGCAGACTGCGGCGGCTACGAGCATGAACGCAGCCTAATGGGGCTGATCACCGTTCCCCAGGACCGTGCACACCGTTCCGACCCCTGTCGCCGAAATCCCCGCCACCGACCTGTGGGCCTTCACCCTCGAGGACGACGGCCGGCCTCGGAAACTGACCAGCCACGGCGTGAGCTGGCGCGGCCGCACCGCCGGACCGTCGGCACCGGTCCGGCGGAACCGTGATCGGACGCTGTCGTCAGCCGAGCCCGCAGCCGCTCTCCACCGCGGGCGACGGCGCCGGAGCGCCGATCGTCGGCAGCCCGAGCATCACTCCGGCCGGCGCCTTGGGCGCGGCGTTGCGCTGCTCCCACGCGTCGCCGGCCCGGGTGCGCCGCACGGAGAGCGCGGGGCGCTCGGCGAGCAGGTGGTGCGGGGCGGCGTAGGTGATCTCCACCGTGGCCATGTCACCGGGGCGCGGGTCGGTGCCCGCCGGCTTCTCGAAGTGCACCAGACGGCTGTCGGGGGCCCGGCCGGACAGCCGGTGCGTCGCCTTGTCCTTGCGGCCCTCGCCCTCGGCGACCAGGACCTCCAGCGTGCGGCCGATCTGCGTCTTGTTCTCCTGCCAGGAGATCTCCTCCTGGAGCGCCGACAGCCGCATGTAGCGCTCCTGGACGACCTCCTTGGGGATCTGCCCGTCCATGTCGGCGGCCGGGGTCCCGGGGCGCTTGGAGTACTGGAAGGTGAAGGCCTGCGCGAAGCGCGCCTCGCGCACCACGTGCATCGTCTGCTCGAAGTCCGCCTCGGTCTCGCCCGGGAAGCCCACGATGATGTCGGTGGAGATGGCGGCGTCCGGCATGGCCGCGCGCACCTTCTCGATGATGCCGAGGTAACGGTCCTGCCGGTACGAGCGGCGCATCGCCTTGAGGACGGTGTCGGAGCCGGACTGCAGCGGCATGTGCAGCTGGTGCATCACGTTCGGCGTCTCGGCCATGGCGGCGATCACGTCGTCGGTGAAGTCCCGCGGGTGCGGGGAGGTGAAGCGCACCCGCTCCAGCCCCTCGATCTGCCCGGTCGCCCGCAGCAGCTTGGAGAACGCCTCGCGGTCGCCCATGCCCGAGCCGTACGCGTTCACGTTCTGCCCGAGCAGGGTGATCTCGACGACGCCCTCGGCGACCAGCGCCTCCACCTCGGCGAGGATGTCGCCGGGCCGCCGGTCCTCCTCCTTGCCGCGCAGCGCGGGCACGATGCAGAAGGTGCAGGTGTTGTTGCAGCCCACCGAGACCGAGACCCACGCGGCGTAGGCGGACTCGCGGCGGGACGGCAGCGTGGAGGGGAACGCCTCCAGCGACTCGGCGATCTCGACCTGCGCCTCTTCGGCGATCCTGGCCCGCTCCAGCAGCACCGGCAGCCGGCCGATGTTGTGGGTGCCGAAGACCACGTCGACCCAGGGGGCCCGCTTCACGATGGTGTCGCGGTCCTTCTGCGCGAGACAGCCGCCGACCGCGATCTGCATACCCGGCCGGGCCGCCTTCTGCGGGGCGAGCTGGCCGAGGTTGCCGTAGAGCCGGTTGTCGGCGTTCTCCCGCACCGCGCAGGTGTTGAAGACGACGACGTCCGCCCCGTCCGCTCCCTTGGGCGCGCGGACATAGCCCGCGCCCTCCAGGAGGCCGGACAGCCGTTCCGAATCGTGCACGTTCATCTGGCACCCGTAGGTGCGGACCTCGTATGTCCTCAAACCAGCCACCTCACCGCTCACCCAACCAGGGTACGGGGGGCGCGGGGGTACGGAGAGCCGCGGGCGGCCCGGCCCCCTCGGCCCCTCCCGCCCCGCTCGTGCGGCAGGCCCCCGGGGCCGGCCCTACCCACGGCGGCGCCCGCCTGGCAGGATCCGGACCATGAACGTCCCCCACATCGGCAGACGCCGCGCGCTGCAGTCGGTCCTCGCGGCCGCCGCCGCACTCGCGCTGCTCCTGTGGTGGCTGCTGCCGTCCCGCGGTCCGTCGTATCCGCACGAACCGGTCTCGTTCTCCACCGGCGTGGCCGCCGGGGTGTACGAGACCTACGGGAAGATGCTCAAGACCGATCTGCGGGACCAGCTGCCAGGGGTGGCGGTGAACCTCGTCCAGTCGCAGGGCTCGGTCGACAACGTGAAACGCGTCGCCTCGGGGCAGGCCGACTTCACGATCGCCGCCGCCGACGCGGTCGCGGACTACCAGGGCCCGGGCAAGGACCGGCTGCGCGCCTGCGCGCGGCTGTACGACGACTACATGCAGCTCATAGTCCCCAGGGACTCGCCGATCAGCTCCGCCCGCGATCTGCGCGGCAAGCGCGTCGGGGTGGGCCAGGCGGCCTCCGGTGTGCACCTCATAGCCCGCCGGCTGCTGGACGCCGCCGGGCTCGACATGGCCAAGGACCTCACCGCGGTGCCGGTCGGCATCGACACGGCACCCGGCCTGCTCAAGGCGGGCAAGCTCGACGCGTTCTTCTGGTCCGGCGGCCTGCCGACGAACACCGTGACGAATCTGGCGGCGTCCAGCAACGTCAAGCTCGTCCAGCTCGGCGACCTCGTGGACAAGCTGCACGCCAAGGGCGACACGATGGGCTACTACCGGCAGGCGGTGATGCCCGCCGACGCCTATCCGACGATGCAGCACGGCACGGCCGTCACGACCATCGCCGTCGCCAACCTGCTCGTGACCACCGACCGGGCGGACACCGGACTCGTCGAACGGCTCACCCGCGCGGTCATCGACAGCCGCGACGAGATCGGCAACAAGGTCCACGCCGCCCAGCTGGTCGACCTGCGCACCGCCGTCTTCACCAACCCCCTTCCACTGCACGAAGGCGCCAGCCGCTACTACCGGTCGGTAAAGCCCTAGGGTGCCCCTCGCGCGACTGCCGGGGATAGGCCCTAATCTCTACGCATGCGAAACGGGGGTACACCAGACGGCGGGCCCCACACTCTTGTCGACGGCCGGTACGAGCTGCAGCGCCCGCTGGGCCGTGGCGGTATGGGCGTGGTGTGGGAGGCGTACGACAACCGGCTGGGGCGCCAGGTCGCCGTGAAGGAACTGCTGTTCCGGGGCGCGGTGGACCCCGACACCCAGGCCCAGTGGGTGGAGCGGGCACGCCGGGAGGCGCGGGCCATCGCCCGGATCGGGCATGAGCACGTGGTGGCGGTGCACGACGTGATCGAGGCCGACGGCCAGGTCTGGATCGTGATGGAGCAGGTCAATCCGCGGTCGCTCGCGGACCAGTTGCAGGAACGCGGCCGGCTGGCCGCGCTGCAGACGGCCAGGATCGGCCTGGAGGTGCTGCGCGGGCTGCGCGCGGTGCACGCGGCAGGCGTGCTGCACCGGGACGTGAAGCCGCACAACATCCTGTTCCGCCGGGACGGGCGCGCGGTGCTGATGGACTTCGGCATCGCGACCTTCGAGGGCGCGGCCCAGGTGACCCGGCTGCACGAACTCGTCGGCACCCCGCGGTACCTGGCACCCGAGCTGTGCACCCCGCACGGCCGGTCACCGCGCGAGGCGACGCCCGCCGCCGACCTGTGGTCGCTCGGGGTGACGCTGTACGAGACGGTCGAGGGACGCGCGCCCTTCCGCGGGCCGACCCCGTACGAGGTCCTGGAGGCGGTGCGTGAGGACGAGCCGCCGCCGATGGAGTACTGCGGCCCGCTGCGGCCGCTGATCGAGGGCCTGCTGGTGAAGGAGCCGCTGGAGCGGCTGACGGCGCAGCGGGCCGAGCAGTTGCTGCAGCATGTGGCGCAGGAGACCCCGCAGTATCCGACGGCGTTCTACCCGGAGGACGGCCACCCGCCGGTCACGGAGTCCCCGTGGACCGCGGGCGGCAGCGTCACGAGCACCGGTGCCGACACGGGCCCGCTGGAACCGCCGGACGTGACGGACCCGCCCGTTCCGACCGCTGCAGCCGGTTCGGCTGCTTCATCCGGTTCAGCTGCTTCATCCGGTTCAGCTGATCCTTCTCATCCTTCTGATCCGTCCGGTTCGGCGGACCCGGGGGCACCCGTCCCGCCCCGCCGCCTCGCCGCCCGCCTCCGCGGTCCCCGCGCGTGGGCGGCCGCCGCAGTGGCGCTGGTCGTGCTCGTGACCGCCGGCTGGTTCACCGTGGACCGGCTCACCGCGGCCGCCGGCCCGTCCCTCGACAGCTCCGCGACCCTGCGGGCGGCCCGGGAACGCGGCTTCCTGCTGGTCGGGGTGAAGGGCGACCAGCCGGGGCTCAGCGAGCGTTCGGCACAGTCCGCCGGCGGCTTCCGCGGGTTCGACATCGACATCGCGCGGGCGGTCGCGAAACATCTGGGCTTCGACACGGTGCGGTTCGAGGTGGTCAACACCCAGAGCCGCGAATACCGGCTCAGCACCGGGCAGGTCGACCTGATAGTGGCCAGCTACTCGATCACCCAGGGGCGCAAGGAGTCGGTGGACTTCGCCGGCCCGTACTACGTGGCAGGACAGGACTTCCTGGTACCGGCCCGGTCGACCGGCGTGAACGGCGTCGCCGACCTGGACGGTCACAAGGTCTGCACCGTGCAGGGCTCCACGCCGGAGGCGCGGCTGCGCACGGAGTATCCGCGGATAGTGCTGGAACCGCGCGCTTCGTACGGGTTGTGCGTCGCCGACCTGCTGGCCGGCACGGTGGACGCGGTCTCCACCGACGATGTCATCCTGGCCGGCTACCGGGCCCAGCACCCCACGGAACTGCGGCTGCTCGGCGCCCCGTTCGGCAGCGAGCAGTACGGCGTGGGCCTGCACCGGGGCGAGCCGGCGCTGCGCGCCGCGGTGTGCGGCGCCATAAGGGACGAGATCTCCTCGGGCCGCTGGAAGTCCTCGTACAACACCTATCTGAAGCCGCTGGCCCCGAAGGAGCTGGCGGACCAGCTGCCGCCCGACCAGACGGAGTGCGGCTGAGGGCCGGGATCGCCTCTCCGGGCCCTTGGAGGGGCCGCTACGTGCTTGCCCTGCGGCTCTGGGCTCTAGGGCTCCTACGGGCTCTCCGGGCTCTACGGCGCCGAGCGCGGCACCGTGAGGGTCACGGCGAGGCCGGTGGGCTCGTTCGCCGCGAAGGAGAGCCGGCCGCCGCTCTGGTTCAGCAGGACGCGGGCGATGGACAGACCGAGTCCGGAGCCGTCGATGTTCTGGTGGCGGGGGCTGCGCCAGAAGCGGTCGCCGATCCGGGCGAGCTCCTCCTCCGTCAGACCGGGTCCGCCGTCGGAGACGGTGACGGCGACCTCGTCGCCCTCCCCCGCGACCAGCACCTGGACCCGCCCGCCGCGCGGTGTGAACTTCAGCGCGTTGTCGATGACGGCGTCCAGCGCGCTGGACAGCGCGACCGGATCGGACCAGCCGGTGACCGCGGTCTTGCCCGCGTACTCCAGGGCGACGCCCTCCCGCGCCCCGACCGGCCGCCACGCGCCGAGGCGCTCGCCGACGAGTGCGGCGATGTCGGTGAGGGCGAGGTCCGCGTCCGCGTGCTCCGCCAGCGCCAGGCCGAGCAGATCGTCCAGGACCTGGGCGAGCCGTCTGCCCTCGTCCTGGACGGAGGCCACCTCCGCGTTGCCCTCGGGGAGTTCGAAGCCGAGCAGCTCGATCCGCAGCATGAGCGCGGCCAGCGGATTGCGCAGCTGGTGGGAGGCGTCGGCGACGAAGGCCCGCTGCTGTTCGAGCACCTGCTCGACGTTGTCGGCCATCTCGTTGAACGACCGGGACAGCCGCCGCAGTTCGGGCGGCCCGCCGGCCGCCGCGACCCGGGACTTCATCCGCCCGGTGGCGATGTCGTGTGTGACGCGGTCGAGGATCGCGACCGGTCGCAGCACCCAGCCGGTGAGCCGGAACGCGAACAGTACGGCGATGGCCATCGCGGCCAGCTCACCGGCGCCGAGCAGCAGCCAGCCGTGCAGGATGCGCGAACGCAGCGCCCCGGTGGGCGATTCGGTGAGGACGACGGCGACGACGTCCCCGTCGCGGATGATCGGTGAGGCGACGGCCAGCGTGCGGCGCTGCCACGGCCAGACCTGCTCCGGGTCATGGCTGCGGCGGCCGGCCAGTGCCGCGCTGTAGGCGCCGTACGCCTCCCCCGCTTCGGGGAGTCTCCAGTCCGCGGGCGCCACACCCATCGCGGTGCCGTCGCGGTAGAAGACACCGACGCGGATGCCGTACAGCTCCTCGTACCGGCTGAGTTCGGAGCGCAGCGCGTGCAGCCGCTCGTCGTCCCCGACGTCGCTCGCGGACTGCGGGGTGCGCGAGGTGACGAACTGGGCGAGCGACGCGAAGCGCGCGGTGTCGTCGATGCGGTCGACGACGACGCGCTGCTGCTGCGCGGCGGCCATGCTCGCGGCCAGCGGAAAGCCCAGGGCCAGCAGGACGCCCGCCATCAACGCGAGCAGCAGGGGGAGAAGACGCGAGCTCAACGGCGGGGTCCTGGATCTCAGGCGGCGGGAACGACGAGCCGGTAACCGACCCCGCGCACCGTTTCGATCATGGACGGCATCCGCAGCTTGGAACGCAGCGAGGCGACGTGCACCTCCAGGGTGCGCCCCGTCCCCTCCCAGCTGGTGCGCCAGACCTCGCTGATGATCTGCTCGCGGCGGAAGACCACCCCGGGCCGCTGGGCGAGCAGGGCCAGCAGGTCGAACTCCTTGCGGGTGAGCGCGATCGGCTCGCCGCTCACCATAACGCGGCGGGTGGGCAGTTCGATGTCGACGGGGCCGAGTTGCAGACTGCCGGCCGGCGGCCGCTCACCGGCAGCGGATCCGTCGGCGGGCGCGGGGGCGGCGGACTCCGTACCGGGCCGCAGCGGGGGCCGGCGGCCGACCGCGTGGATCCGGGCGAGCAGCTCACCGGTGTCGTACGGCTTGACGACGTAGTCGTCCGCGCCGAGGTTCAGGCCATGGATCCGGGACCGCACATCGGCGCGGGCGGTGACCATGATCACGGGGGTGGAGGTGCGCCGGCGGATCCGGCTGCACACCTCGAAACCGTCCTGGTCGGGCAGGCCGAGGTCGAGCAGCACACACCCGTAGGACGGGCCCTGGGCGGGCAGCAGCGCGCGCAGCGCCTCCTCGCCGCTGCGGGCATGGGTGACGTCGAAGCCGTGCTTCGCGAGCACGGCCGACAGTGCGGCGGCGACCCGGTCGTCGTCCTCCACCAACAGCAATCTCATCGGTTCACCCTCCTTTCCCACATCGGCAATCGTTCGGCCACAGGTCGGACACCCGCCGTCGGCCGGCGTCCGGTACCTACCCGGAATACAGACCGACCGGCGAGGGGCGCGTCAAGGGGGCATCGGTACCTGCCGCGGACTGTTATCCAGCCGGTACGCACGACAACACAGGGCACATCACTCGTGGCGGAGAGTATCCGAATCGTGATGCTCAAGTTCAGCTCAGATGTAATGACGCTCGTCATCATGCATCACTAAGGTCTGCCAGACCGACGAAGATGGAGCACAGGCCGATGACCGAAGTCTCAGTGACCAAGGACGCCGCGCCGGCGACCGATGACCTGGTCGTACTGGGAGGCGTGAACAAGCACTTCGGCGCGCTGCACGTGCTCCAGGACATCGACCTGACGATCACCCGCGGTGAGGTCGTGGTCGTCATCGGTCCTTCGGGGTCCGGCAAGTCCACGCTGTGCCGCACCATCAACCGGCTGGAGACGATCGATTCGGGCTCCATCACGGTGGACGGGAAGCCGCTTCCCCAGGAAGGGCGGGAACTGGCCCGGCTGCGTGCCGATGTGGGCATGGTCTTCCAGTCCTTCAATCTCTTCGCGCACAAGACCGTTCTGCAGAACGTGATGCTCGGGCAGGTCAAGGTCCGCAAGACCGACAAGAAGGCGGCCGAGGACCGGTCCCGGCAGCTGCTCGACCGGGTCGGCGTGGGGGTCCAGGCGGACAAGTACCCCGCGCAGCTCTCCGGCGGACAGCAGCAGCGGGTCGCGATCGCCCGCGCGCTGGCGATGGACCCCAAGGTCATGCTCTTCGACGAGCCCACCTCCGCACTCGACCCGGAGATGATCAACGAGGTGCTGGAAGTCATGCAGCAGCTCGCCCGGGACGGCATGACGATGATCGTCGTCACGCACGAGATGGGCTTCGCCCGCTCCGCCGCCAACCGGGTCGTCTTCATGGCCGACGGACGGATCGTCGAGGAAGCGACGCCGGAGCAGTTCTTCAGCAATCCGCGCAGCGACCGCGCCAAGGACTTCCTCTCGAAGATCCTTCACCACTGACGTTGCCTGACGGCCGGCGGGCGCCCCTGCGCGCGGCCGGCCCCGCACCACGGCCGACCGACGGCTGACGTACGACGGCTGACGTACGACGACGCACTGATGACCGATGACTGACGACCGACGACTGACGACTGACGACGCAAGGGATGTCCCCATGAATATCCGTAAATCCGCCGCCGCCGGACTCGTCGTCCTGGCGCTGACCGCCTCCGCGACCGCCTGTGGCGGCAAGGAGGGCACGCCGACCGCGCCCGGCGCCAAGCCCACCACCGGCGCCGACGCCCCGAAGCTGCCGACGTACACGCCGAAGACGGGCGTCACGCTCGACTCCGCCGTACTGAAGAAGGCTCAGCAGCGCGGCAAGCTGGTCATCGGCGTCAAGTCCGACCAGCCGTTCCTCGGTTTCCAGCCGCCCGGCTCCAACGACCGCAACGGCTTCGACATCGAGATCGCCAAGATGGTCGCCGCGGACCTCGGCTTCGGTCCCGACAAGATCGAGTGGAAGACCTTCGACTCCAGCCTGCGCGTGCCGGCGATCAAGAAGGGCGACGCGGACTACTACGTCGGCACCTTCACGATCAACGACGCCCGCAAGAAGGACATCTCCTTCGCCGGCCCGTACTACATCGCCGGCCAGGACCTGCTCGTGGCCAAGAGCAACACCGACATCACCGGCCCGGACAGCCTCAAGGGCAAGAAGGTCTGCAGCATCACCGGCTCCACGCCGCTGGAGCGCATCAAGGACCCGAAGTACGGAGCCGTCGTCAACGCCCTCGGCAAGTACTCGGACTGCGTGCAGCAGCTCCAGACCGGCCAGGTCGACGCGGTCACCACCGACGACGCGATCCTCAAGGGCTACGCGGCGCAGGCCCCCGGCAAGTTCCGGGTGGTCGGCAAGCAGTTCTCCCAGGAGCCGTACGGCGTCGGCCTCGCGCACGACGACAAGGCGCTGCGTGACGCGATCAGCGACGCGCTGAAGGCGCACCAGGACAACGGCGACTACAAGAAGGCCTACGACGCGACGCTGGGCCTGTCCGGCGCCCCGTACACCGCGCCGCCGGCCCTCGACCGCTACTGATCAGCCGACCCGCAGGCCGGCCGCCGCGGCACCGTCGTTCCCGCGACGGCCCGCCGGCCGGCCGGCGGGCCGCAACGCCCTCGTGAGGCCAACCTCGATGCTGCTTCCCTCCGGGGCGCGACCCGTCGTACCCCCCGCACGCCCTGGACCGACGATGCCTTCCTGGCCTTTCCGCCAGACCCCAGCGAACCGGCGAGGTGAGCCACGATGAACGTGCTGGTCGACAACTTCGCCCTGTTCCGCCAGGGGTTCTTCGGCACGCTGTCGCTCACCGGCGCCAGCGCGGTGCTCGCCCTGCTGCTCGGGGTGCTGATAGCCGCGTTCCGGGTCTCGCCGGTGCCTCCGCTGCGGGCCTTCGGCACGCTGTGGGTGACGCTGCTGCGCAACACCCCGCTGACCCTGCTGTTCCTCGTCGCCACCTTCATCGTGCCCGAGGTCCTCACGACCGGCCTCAGCTCGTACCAGCTGGCGGTGCTCGCGCTCGGCTTCTACACCTCGGCGTTCGTCTGCGAGGCGGTGCGCTCCGGCGTCAACACCGTCCCGCTCGGCCAGGCCGAGGCCGCGCGCAGCATCGGGATGACGTTCACCCAGATCCTGCGGCTGATCATCCTTCCGCAGGCGGCCCGTACGGTCATCGCGCCGGTCGGCAGCCTCATGATCGCGCTGACCAAGAACTCGGCGATCGCCGGCGCCTTCAGCGTCACCGAGCTGTTCTCCACCCAGAAGCTCCTGAGCGACCAGGGGCTCAACCTCACCGTGATCTTCATCTGGATCGCCCTCGCGTACCTGATCATCACGTTTGCGATCAGCGGCCTGTTCCGGTTGCTCGAGAACCGGCTGGCGGTGGCCCGATGACGGCGAGTGTTCTGTACGACGCCCCGGGCCCCAGGACCCGGCTGCGCAACCGGATCTACACGGTCGTCGGCAGCCTGGCGCTCGCCGGGCTGCTGGTCTTCTTCGCCATGCGGCTCAACTCCAAGGGCGAGTTCAAGTCCTACATGTGGGACCTGTTCCAGTACGCCGGGGTCCAGCAGCAGATCACGGACGGCGTGGTCGCCACCCTCAAGGCGTTCGCCCTCGCGGCGGTCTTCTCGCTGCTGCTGGCCACCGTGTTCGCCGCCGGACGGCTCTCGGACCACAAGCCGGTGCGGATCGCCGCCTCGGCGGCCGTGGAGTTCTTCCGCGCACTGCCGCTGATCATCATGATCTATCTGCTGTGGGCGACCGTCTTCGAGCCCTTCTGGGCCCTGGTCATCGGTCTGACGCTCTACAACGGCTCGGTCCAGGCGGAGATCTTCCGGGCCGGCATCAACTCCGTGCCCAAGGGCCAGAGCGAGGCCGCCTACGCGCTGGGCATGCGCAAGACCCAGGTCATGCTGACCATTCTGGTCCCGCAGGCCGTTCGGGCCATGCTGCCCAGCATCATCAGCCAGCTCGTGGTGACCCTGAAGGACACCTCGCTCGGCTACCTGATCGCCTACACCGAACTGCTGTACGTCGGCCGGATCCTGGCGGGCAACACGCCGACCCTCGGGAACTACCCCTACTTCCAGGTGCTGCTCGTCATCGGCACGATCTACATCGCGATGTGCATGCTCCTGTCCGCCGTCGCCACCTGGGTCGAGAAGCGCGCCCGCCGCAGCCCGAAGGGCGCGCCGCCGGCCACGCCGGAGGCGGAGGCCCTGGTCGCCACGGCGGAGTGACGGCGGGGTGACGGCGATGCGGCGTCGGTGCGGATGTGCCGTCGTCCGCGCTGGAATTGACGGTGCGTCGGTGACGGATGGGTTCCTGACCGGTGCCTGACCGGTGCCTGACCGGTGCCTGACCGGTGCCTGACCGGTGCCTGATCGGTGCCTGGCCGGTGACGGAAGTGACGGTACGTCGGCTCGCGGAGTGACGGTGTGTCGGTTCGCACCGCGCCGACGTTCCGCCGTCACTTGACGCACGCACCCGCAGTGGATTGCATACGTATCGTGACTGCACATCTTCCGGGGACCGCCCTGTGGACCCGGTGATCGTCGCGGGGGCGGGCCCTGTGGGCCTCGCCCTCGCGCTCGCTCTGGCCAAACGCGGTGTCCCGACCATCGTCCTCGACGAAGCCGAGGGGCCGGCCGACGCCCGTGACGACCTGCGCCATCCACGCACCACCGTCCTGGGTGCGGATACCGCCGCCCTGCTGGAACGGCTCGGCTATCCGCAGGTGTACGCGGACGGCACCACCTGGACCGGATGGCGCACCCTGCGCCGGCGGCAGGAGGTGCTGCGCGTCGACTTCGGCCCCGCGTCGGACGACGAGCCCGCCCAGCCGTCCCCGGTGCACATCTCCCAGCACCGGCTGGAAAGGGGCCTGCGGCAGACCCTGCACGGCCACGGCCTCGTGCGGATCGTGACCGGCTCCCGCGTCGACGCGGTCGACGAGGACGCCACCGGCGTCACCGTGCACACCCGGGGCGCCGACCGCACCTGGTGGCGGGGCAGTTATCTGGTGGGCTGCGACGGGCCGCGTTCGACGGTCCGCAAGCTGCTCGCGGTGCGCTTCCCCGGGAAGACCGCCGTCGACCGGCACGCCGTCGCCGCGCTGCGCGTCGACCTCCCGGAACCCGGTGTGGCCCTGCTGCACCGTGATCCGCCCGGCGCCGGCACCGGCCAGGAGGTGACGGCCCGTCCGCTGCCGGACGGCCTGTGGCGCTTCGACTGGCTGCTGCCCGCCCGGGGCGAACTGCTGACCCCCGACGAACTGGTGACCCGGATCCGCTCCATCCTGACCACGTGGGGCGGCAGCGTCGTACCGTACGAACTGGTCGGCTCCGCCGAGTACCCGGTGCACCAGCGGCTCGCCCGCCGCTGGCGGGTGGGCCGGACGTTCCTCGCCGGCGACGCCGCCCACCTGATGGGCGCCCTGGGCGCCCAGGGCGTGGAGGAGGGCCTGCGGGACGCCGAGAACCTCTCCTGGAAGCTCGCGCTCGCCTGGCACGAGGGCGCGTCCGACACCCTGCTCGACAGCTATCAGGCCGAGCGGCGCGAGGCGGTCGGGGCCCGGCTGCGCGCCACCGACCAGGCGCTGCCGCTGGTACGCGCCGGCGGGACCTGGAACACGGTCCGCCATTCGCTGCTCTCCGGATCCGCCCGCGGGCACGCCGAGCTGCTGACCGACAGCCACCTCGGCCGGGGATCCGCCGCGTCCCCGCCGGTCTACGGCCGGTCGCCGCTCGCCCTGCCCGCGCCGCGGCCGGGCGGGGGCGGCAGCGGCGGCGGCAAGACCGCCGGATCACCGCTGGTCGCCACCTGCGCCACTCCCCCGGGCGGGCTGGTCGTCGATGTGCCGGTGACGGCGCTGGACGGCACGGTCGGCCGGCTGCGGGACCGGCTGGGCCAGAACCTGCTGGTGATGCTGATCGCCCCGGGCACCGGTGTGTGGGACAGCCGGCACTGGCTGACGGCCGGTCTGATGCCACGGCTCGCGTCGGCGGTCGCCGCGCTGCCGATGCGCGCCGAGCTGCTGGTGACCGAGAGCTATCCCGGTGCGACGGCGCACAGCGTGCTGCTGATCCGCCCGGACGGCCATCTGGTGACGGCGATGGTCGGCTGCCGCCCGGCCGAGCTGTACTCCTACGCGGACCTGGCCCGCGGCGGCCCCCCGCACCGGACCGCACCGCAGGACGAACCGGTCAGCGGCCGGACGCCCTGATCCGCCGCCCCAGCGGCAGTCCGTTCCCGGGCGATGAGCGGCCGGGAACGGGCAGGAGTGGGCGTGAGCGGCAGGTGTTCCAGCGGGACGTCATTCCAGCGGGAGGTCATCCCAGCGGGAGGTACTCCAGGACATCCGGCTCGTCCTCGCCCTCCTGCTCCAGGGCCCTGCGGACCACCCGGAGGGCGAGGCCCTCCGGGTAACCCTTGCGGGCGAGCATTCCGGCGAGGCGGCGCAGCCGCTTGTCACGTTCCAGCCCGCGGGTGGTCCGCAACTTGCGGTCCACCAGCTCGCGGGCCCGCTCCTCCTCCTGGTCGGAGTCGAGCTGGCCCACCGCCTCGGTGACCAGCTCCGCGTCCACCCCGCGGGTCTGGAGCTCCCTCGCCAGCGCCCGGCGGGCGAGGCCCCGCCCGCGGTGCCGGGACTCCACCCAGGCGTTGGCGAACGCCTGGTCGTCGATCAGGCCGGCTTCCTGGAACCGCTCCAGCAGCTGCTCCGCCACGTCGTCCGGGATCTCCCGCTTGCGCATCGCGTCGGCGAGCTGTTTACGCGTGCGGGGATTCCCGGTGAGCAGGCGCAGGCACAACGCCCGCGCCTGCTCCTCCGGGCTGAGCGGCGGCTCTTTCGAGGCCCTCGACTCGGAAGAGCCGCCGCGATCGGGGTACCGACTCGCCACGGCCTCAGGCCTTGGCCGCGGTGGCCTTGGTCGCCTTCACCGTCTTGGGCGCCGGAACCTCGGCCTTGGCGGGATCGGCCGCCGGACCCGCCGCGTCCGCGCCCGGCTCCACGCCGGGGGCTACGGTCCGGACACCGATGCCGAGCTTGTCCTTGATCTTCTTCTCGATCTCGTCGGCGAGGTCCGGGTTGTCCTTGAGGAAGTTACGGGCGTTCTCCTTGCCCTGGCCGAGCTGGTCGCCCTCGTACGTGTACCAGGCACCGGCCTTGCGGACGAAGCCGTGCTCGACACCCATGTCGATCAGGCCACCCTCCTTGCTGATGCCGTGGCCGTAGAGGATGTCGAACTCCGCCTGCTTGAAGGGCGGTGCGACCTTGTTCTTGACGACCTTGACGCGGGTCCTGTTGCCGACCGCGTCCGTACCGTCCTTGAGCGTCTCGATACGGCGGATGTCGAGTCGTACGGAGGCGTAGAACTTCAGCGCGCGGCCACCGGTGGTGGTCTCCGGCGAGCCGAACATCACACCGATCTTCTCGCGGAGCTGGTTGATGAAGATCGCCGTGGTGTTGGACTGGTGCAGCGCACCGGTGATCTTGCGCAGCGCCTGGCTCATCAGCCGGGCCTGCAGACCCACGTGCGAGTCACCCATCTCGCCCTCGATCTCGGCCCGCGGCACGAGGGCGGCCACGGAGTCGATCACGATGAGGTCGATCGCGCCGGAGCGGACCAGCATGTCCACGATCTCCAGCGCCTGCTCGCCGGTGTCCGGCTGGGAGAGCAGCAGGTTGTCCGTGTCGACACCGAGCGCCTTGGCGTACTCGGGGTCCAGCGCGTGCTCGGCGTCGACGAACGCCACCGTGCCGCCGGCCTTCTGCGCGTTGGCCACCGCGTGCAGCGTGAGGGTGGTCTTGCCGGAGGACTCCGGCCCGTACACCTCCACCACACGGCCACGCGGGATACCGCCGACGCCGAGTGCCACGTCCAGTGCGGTCGACCCGGTGGGGATGACATCAATGGGGTCGTTCGGCTTGTCGCCGAGGCGCATGACCGCGCCCTTGCCGAACTGCCGTTCAATCTGTGCGAGCGCGGCGTCCAGCGCCTTCTCGCGGTCGTTACCTGCCATGGGCTCCACCCGGGATGTTTGAGTCGATCGCTTCACGTCCATGACGCTAGTCCCTGCCACTGACAATGCGCCCGGCCGTCGCTCCGAGCTGTGGAAAACCTCCGCGGATAACCGGCCCGGACCACCCATGAGAATGGATGTTCGATTTTCGTGTCAAGCGACACGCGGGGCCTCAGGGGCGATGGTGCGATGTCTTCTCTCCCCGGGCGGATGTCTCACGTCCGATGCCTTCTCCGCAGCCAGGGCCGCCGCCGCGGCCCGTGCGCCCTCGGGTCCGTCACCTCGTACCGCTTCACGTACGCCCCGAAGAACCCCTGCAGCGTCGCGGTCACCGGGATCGCGACCAGCGCGCCGACCGCCCCCAGCAGCGCGGTACCGGCGACGACCGACCCGAAGGCGACGGCCGGGTGGATGTCCACGGTCTTCGCCGTGATCCGCGGCTGCAGCACGTAGTTCTCGAACTGCTGGTAGACCACGACGAAGCACAGCACCCACAGCGCGTCCCACGGGTCCTCGGTGAACGCGATCAGCATCGGCAGCGCGCCCGCGAGATACGTCCCGACCGTCGGCACGAACTGCGACACCAGCCCCACCCACACCGCCAGCGCCGGGGCGTACGGCACCCCCAGCACCTGCAGCAGGACGTAGTGCGCGACGCCCGACACCAGCGCCATCAGCGCCCGCGAGTAGATGTACCCGCCCGTCTTGGCGACCGCGATCTCCCAGGCCCGCAGCGCCTCCGCTTGCCGCGCCGGCGGCAGCACCGAGCACAGCGCCCGGCGCAGCCGAGGTCCGTCGGCCGCGAAGTAGAACGCGAACAGCACCACGGTGAAGAGCTGGAAGACGCCCCCGAGGACCGTGGCCGACAGCCCCCACATATTGCCCGCGCTGTTCTGCAGGTAGTTGCGCAGCCAGTCGGAGTGCAGCACGTTGTCCTGCAGCTTCCCGACGTCCAGCTTCGTGTGGAAGTTCTGGTTGAGCCACACCACGACGTCGTTCACGTACTGCGGGAAGTTGTCGGCGATCGTCGTGATCTGGTCCACGAGCAGCGAGCCGAGCGCCACCACGAACACCGCGACCGCGACGATCGCCCCCAGCAGGACCAGCCCCGTGGCCACCCCGCGCCGCATCCCGCGCGCCGCCATCCAGTCCACCGCCGGCTCGACGGCCAGCGCGCCGAAGAACGCGATCAGGATGTTGATCAGCAGCCCGGTCACCTGGTGGAACGCCCAGCCGGCCAGTTGGAAGCAGCCCACCAGCACCAGCGCCAGCATCATCGCGCGCGGCAGCCACCGCGGCATCCCCGCACGCGGAGCCGGTGGCTCCTCTTTCTGAACGGTGCTCTCGCCGGTTCCTGACACGAACCCCAGTCTGAACGCGCGGGGCGGAAAGTCCGGGACCAACCCTCCGCGGTCTCAGCGCCGTCCGGCCGGCACATCCATCGCCGTACAGACCGCCCGCCACACGTCCTTGGCCTCCCACCCCGAGTCCAGCGCCTCCCACACCGTCCGCCCGCCGAGCTCCGCCATCACATGATCCCGGGCAAACGAATCCGCATACCCCTCCCCGAACTGCGCCCGCATCCGCTCCCAGAACACCGTCAACTTCATGCGCCCAGTATCCCGCGCCACGAGCGGTGCGAAGGGGGGCGGGCGGACGGGGGCGGGGGGTGGAGCGCGAGGTGCGGGGGGCTGGGGTGGGTGTTGCAATGGCCGCAGGGCCGCCGAGGCCCATTGTGAGGAGAGGTGATGAGCGGCATCCCCATCACGCGGCAGCGCCGGCGGGTTCTGGTGGGATGTCTGCTCCGCTCTGCGGCCTCGGCCGTACTGCTCACCTGGCTGTACTACCTGGCGCCGCTGGACCGCGCGCTCAACGCGACCACTGCCACTCTGCTCGCTCTGGGCCTGATCGCTTTCGGCTGCCTGATCGCCTGGCAGGTGGTCGCCGTCACTCATGCGGCGTATCCCGGGCTGCGCGCCATCGAGACGCTGGCCACCGCCGTGCCGCTGTTCCTGCTGCTGTTCTCCTCGACGTACTTCCTGGTCGCCAGGGACCGGCCGGCATCGTTCTCGGAGCCACTGAACCGGACCGACGCGCTCTATTTCACCGTCACGGTGTTCGCGACGGTGGGCTTCGGGGACATCTCGCCCGTCACGGAGCTCAGCCGTGTGCTGACCACGGTGCAGATGATCGCCGATCTGATCCTGGTGGGCCTGATCGCGAAAGTTCTCTTCGGCGCGGTCCGGATCGGGCTGCGGCGGCGGGGGACGGCATCGCCCACCCCGTCGGAACTCCCGGAGGACGGCCCATGACGGAACCGAAACCCCGGACGGCGGCAGCCGCGGACGGCGAGGCGCAGCCGGAGGAACCGGACCTGTTGCGGGCCATCCTGCTGACGCCGGGCTACCTCAAGTCGCTCGTCCTCTGCGCCCTCATCGGCATCCCGGTGTCCCTTGCCGCGTTCTGGTTCCTCGTCGGGATGCACCAGCTGGAACACGTGCTGTGGGCCGATATCCCGCATGCCTGGGGCTGGGACACCCCGCCGTGGTGGTGGCCGCTGCCCCTCCTCGCGATCGCCGGTGTCTGTGTCGGCCTGATCGCCACGCGGCTGCCCGGCGGGGGCGGGCACATCCCCGCCTCCGGACTGCACGTCGGAGGCGCGTCGCCCATCGCGCTGCCCGGTGTGCTGCTCGCCGCGATGGCGAGTCTGCCGTTCGGCGCGGTCCTGGGACCCGAGGCGCCGCTGATCGCGCTCGGCAGCGGCCTGGCGCTGCTCTTCAGAAACCTCGCCCGGGGCGCGGCGACCCCGCAGAGCACGGCCCTTCTGGGCGCGGCCGGCGCCGCCGCGGCCATCGCGGCCATCTTCGGCAACCCGCTGATCGCGGCCGTGCTGCTCATCGAGGTGGCGGGGGTCGGTGGTCCACAGCTGTTCGCCGTCATGCTGCCGGCCCTGCTGTCCAGCGGGGTGGGGGCGCTGGTGTTCACCGGCTTCGGACGGTGGACCGGGCTGCAGACCGGCAGCCTGGCGCTGAAGCTGCCCACCCCCTTTCCCCGGCTGGACGCGGGGGACGTCCTCTGGTCGCTGCTCATGGCCGTGGCCATCGGCACCTTCGTGCACCTGGTGCTGGGCGCGGGCCGGCTGACCGCGGCGTTCGTCCCGGTACGGACGTTCCCCCGGACGGTGCTGTGCGCGCTGGGCGCGGCGGGCTGCGCCGCCCTCTACGCGCTGATCACCGACCGCGCGCCCGACGAGGTCGCCTCGTCGGGCCAGAGCACGCTCACCGCGATGGCCGGCGACCCGCACGCCTGGGGGATCGGGGCGCTCGTCGCCGTCCTGCTGTTCAAGGGCACCGCGTACGCGCTCTGTCTCGGCAGCCTGCGAGGCGGCCCCATCTTCCCCGCGCTCTTCCTCGGGGCCGCCGCGGGCGTCCTGTGCGCGCCTCTTCCGGGCCTGGGGCTCATTTCGGCCCTGGCGGCGGGAATGGCGGCCTCGGCGGCCAGCGCCCTGCGGCTGCCGGTCAGCAGTGTGGTGCTCGTGGTCCTGCTGCTCGACAGCTCGGCCATGATGCCGGTCGTGATCCTGGCGGCCGTCGTCGCCTTCGTCACCACGGAGCTGCTGCCGTCCTGGCCCGGGCCGGCACCGCCGACCCCGGTCCCGGCATCGGCTCCCGACCCCGCGAAGGCCTGAGGAGCCCGCCGGAATCGTCAACTTCGGGGCGGGAGGATCCCGCACATGGGGGCTTGGGGTCGCACGGCCGGGTGCTCCCTTGTGCCAGGCGTATGCACTGCGGGGAAGGCGCCCTACTGTGCGGACATGCCAGGAACTCCCCTCGCGCGCGCAGAGCACTTCGTGTGGCAGACCGCGCGCGTGCTCGAGCAGCGCAGGTTCACCTTCCACTTCCTCGACGGGTCGGACGCGGCGGCCGAGGCGGTCGAGACCGCGCTGAACGCCTACCGCAACGACGACGGCGGCTTCGGGCACGCCCTGGAGCCGGATCTGCGGGGGCCGGTGAGCCAGCCGTTGCCCACGGCGCACGCGTTGCGCGTGCTCGACGGGATCGGGCGGTGCGGGGGGCAGCGGGCCGAGCGGGTGTGCCGGTATCTGACGGAGGTGTCGACGGCGGAGGGGGCGCTGCCCGCGGTGCATCCGTCGCTGCGGGGCTATCCGGCGGCACCGTGGATCCCGGTCGTCGAGGCCCCGAAGGGCTCCTTGCTGGCGACGGGTCCTGTGGTGGGAACGCTGCACGACAACGGGGTGTGGCACGCGTGGCTGTTCCGGGCCACGGACTTCTGCTGGGCGGCGATCGAGGCACTGGACGCGACGCATCCGTACGAGGTCGAGGCGGCGGTTGCGTTCCTGGACGCCGTCCCCGACCGGGCGCGGGCACGGGACGCGGCGCACCGGCTGGGGAAGCTGGTGCGCGAGCAGCAGCTGGTGGTGCTGGATCCGGACCGCGCGGACCGGTATCCGCTGCCCGCCGGATACGCGCCGGGCGAGTACCACTTCGCGTACGACTACGCCCGCGGCCCGGATTCGCTGGCCCGGCAGTGGTTCACCGACGCGGAGCTGGAACGGTCGCTGGACTTCCTGACGGCGGAGCAGGGCGAGGACGGCGGCTGGCCGATGCGCTGGCGCGCATGGGCGCCGGGCACCCGGCTGGAGTGGCGGCCGATCATCACCATCGAGGCCCTGCGGACACTGCGCGCCTACGGCCGCCCCATCATCTGAAACGTGGTCGGGCGGTTCGATCGGCCGGTCAGCGGGTCAGCCGGTCAGGGCCCGTACGGCGGCGGTCACCAGGACCGCCGCACCGATCACGACCAGGAACGGTGCGCGCAGCAGCAGCGCCACCGCCGCCGCGGCGAGCCCGGCCGCGCGGGCGTCGACGACGAGTTTCAGCTCGCTGGTGCTGAACGTCTGCAGCGCGGTGAGAGCGGCGAGCAGAGCGAGCGGGACGAGGGCGGCGAGCCGCTTCACCAGCGGCCGCTCCAGGATCCCGGCGGGCACGGAGAGGCCGAGCAGCTTCACCGCGTAGCAGCCGAAGGCGGTCACACCGATCGCGATCCAGGTGGTCATCGGTCCTTCTCCGTCCGCTGTGCGGTGGTGGTGGCATCGGCGGCGTCCTCGCGTGCCGTCCCGCGGCGTGCGGCGATCAGGACGATCGGTGCGGCGAGTGCCGCGACGAGTACCGGCACTCCGGCGGGCAGCAGCGGCACACAGGCCAGGGCGAGGATGACGGCGAGCCCGGCCACTGTGCGCTCTCGGCGGCCCTTCAACATGGGCGCGAGCAGCGCGAGGAAGACGGCGGGACCTGCCGCGTCCAGCCCCCAGCCGGCCGGGTCGCCCAGCGCGGAGGCGCCGAGCGCGCCCAGGAGCGTGGTCAGGTTCCACAGCAGGTAGATGGTGACGCCGGTGACGGTGAAGCCGACCCGCGCGCTGCGCCGGTCGGGCTGCGCCAGGGTGACGGCGGAGGTCTCGTCGATCACCCACTGGGCGGCGAACGGGCGCACCGCCCGGGGAAGGCGCAGCAGCTGCGACAGCCGCAGCCCGTAGAACGCGTTGCGCGCGCCGAGGAAGAACGCACCGGCTGCCGCCGCGAACGGGCTGCCGCCCGCGCCCAGCGCGCCGACCAGGGCGAACTGCGAGGCGCCGCTGAAGACCAGCAAGGAGAGCGCGCAGGTCTGCGCGACGGTCAGACCGGCCCCGGCCGAGGTCACGCCGAAGGCGAACCCGGACAGGCCGACGGCGACACCGACGGCCAGCGCGTCACGGACCACGGCGGACGTCGGCCTCGTCGCAGGTTCCGGCGCCTGCAACGTCTCCAACGCCTCGGACGCGTCCGAAGACTCCGTCGCATCCGAGGACTCCGACGGCTCCGCCTGAGAACTGTGTATGTGTGCTGCTCGTGTCACTCCACGAACGTTAGGGAGCGAGGTCCTCGCCTGTCTTGTACGTTCTTGCGCGTTCGCGCCGGTAGGCGCCCGGGGGTACACCCACGATGCGGGTGAAGTGCCGGTTCAGATGAGGCTGGTCGGTAAACCCCACCGCGAGTGCCGCTTCGGCGGGCGGGGTCCCGGTGTCGAGCATCCGGCGGGCCGCCCGCACCCGCTCGCCGGTCAGCCAGGCGTGCGGCGGCAGCCCGTAGGCGCTCTTGAACGCGCGCAGCAGCGCGAACGGCTTGGTGCCGAGTTCCGCGGCCAGTTGGTCCAGCGTCGGCGGGCACGCGATCCGCTCGACGAGCAGTTCCCTGGCCCGCCCGGCGGCCAGCGCACCGGCGGACGGCAGCGCGCCCGGCGCGACGGGGTCCGCGCCGTAGCGGCGCAGCAGCCCGGCGACGGCGACCCGCAGCAGGGTGTCGGCCGCGAGCGCGTTGTCGCGTTCCGCGGCGGCGTGGATGTCCGCGATCTGCCGGGCGCAGTCCGGGTCGTCGAGGACGGTGTCGGTGAACGCCGGGGTGCCGTTCCGGCCGGTCGTCTCGGCGGCGACGGCCGCCACCACGTCGATGCTCGGGTAGAGGACGCGGTAGCTCCAGCCGTCCTCGGTCCCCGCGTACGCGGAGTGCGGCGTCTCGGGATTGATGAGGACGACCCCGCCCGCGCCCGCGCGGAGGTCGCCGCCGGGCATGCCGATGCCCTCGACGCCCTTGGTGACCGCCGCGATCACATATCCGTCGTGGGAGTGCCGGGAGAAGGTGTGGCTGACGTACCGGGCGCGCAGCAGGTCCACGCCCGGCAGCTGCGGATGCTGCCAGTGCCGTGCCTGCTCGGGTGCCGGTTCGCGTCGTGCCATGAACCCATTCTGCGTCCGGGCCTGGAACCCCGCGGAACGGCCCTGGTGCGGGTCCCGGTGCGGCTCCCGGCCCGGGTCCCTGAGCGGGTACCGGCGCAGGACCCGACGCGGGTCCCGGGGCCGTTGTCAGTGGGGCGGGGCAGGATGGGGACATGTCGCGACGGAGCAGTCAGGGCGAGCCGGAACCGGAAGGGGACCCGGCCGCCGCCCTGGAGGCGTTCTCCCTGGCCACCCGAGCGTGGTTCACGGGAGCCTTTCACGCGCCCACCGCCGCCCAGGCCGGTGCCTGGCGGGCGATCGGCGAGGGTTCCGACGTCCTGGTGGTCGCGCCCACCGGCTCCGGCAAGACGCTGGCCGCGTTCCTGGCCTCGCTGGACCGGCTGGCGAGCGTCCCGCCGCCCGCCGAGACCCAGCGCCGCTGCCGGGTGCTGTACGTGTCCCCGCTCAAGGCCCTCGCGGTCGACGTGGAGCGCAACCTGCGCAGCCCGCTCACGGGCCTGCGCCAGGAGTCCGTCCGGCTCGGCCTGCCCGAGCCCGAGGTCCGGGTCGGGATCCGCTCCGGGGACACCCCCGCCGCCGAACGCCGCACCCTGGTCACCCGCCCGCCGGACATCCTGATCACCACCCCCGAGTCGCTCTTCCTGATGCTCACCTCCGCCGCCCGCGAGGCGCTGCGCGGGGTGGAGACGGTGATCCTC
Source organism: Streptomyces sp. H39-C1 (assembly GCF_027158125.1). Lineage (NCBI taxonomy): Bacteria > Bacillati > Actinomycetota > Actinomycetes > Kitasatosporales > Streptomycetaceae > Streptomyces > Streptomyces sp. H39-C1. Next base: position 26,853 of record NZ_JAPVLS010000004.1, on the reverse strand, counting down.
GACGAGGTGCACGCCGTCGCGGGCACGAAGCGCGGGGCGCATCTGGCCCTGTCGCTGGAGCGGCTGGACGAGCTGCTCGACCGGCCCGCCCGGCGGATCGGGCTGTCCGCGACGGTCCGGCCGGTCGAGGAGATCGCCCGCTATCTGTCGCCGCAGCGCAAGGTGACGATCGTCCAGCCGGCGTCGCAGAAGAAGTTCGACCTGTCGGTGGTCGTGCCCGTCGAGGACCTGGGCGAGCTCGGCGGCTCCCCCGTCGCGGATCACAGCGGGCCCGCGGCGGGAGCGGAGCAGCGGGCGTCGATCTGGCCGCATGTGGAGGAGCGGATCGCCGATCTGGTGCAGGCGCACCGCTCGACGATCGTGTTCGCCAACTCCCGTCGGCTGGCCGAGCGGCTGTGCAACCGCCTCAACGAGATCGCCTACGAGCGGGCAACCGGTGAACCGCTGCCCGACACCTCGCTGCCCGCCGAGATCATGGCCCAGTCGGGTGCCGCGCAGGGCGCGCCACCCCTGATGGCCCGCGCGCACCACGGGTCGGTGTCCAAGGAGCAGCGCGCACTCGTCGAGGAGGACCTCAAGGCAGGGCGGCTGCCCGCCGTGGTGGCGACGTCCAGCCTGGAACTGGGCATCGACATGGGCGCGGTCGATCTCGTCATCCAGGTGGAGTCGCCGCCGTCCGTCGCCTCCGGGCTGCAGCGCGTCGGCCGGGCCGGTCACCAGGTGGGTGCCGTGTCGACGGGTGTGGTCTTCCCCAAGTACCGCGGTGACCTCGTACAGGCGGCCGTCGTCACCGAGCGGATGCGGACCGGCTCCATCGAGTCCCTGCGCGTGCCGGCGAATCCGCTGGACGTCCTGGCGCAGCAGATCGTCGCCATGACCGCGCTCGACACGTGGGACGTGGACGAGCTGCTCGCCCTGGTGCGCCGGGCCGCGCCCTTCGCGGCGCTCCCGCACTCCGCGTACACGGCCGTGCTCGACATGCTGGGCGGCCGCTACCCCTCCGACGCCTTCGCCGAGCTGCGGCCGCGCATCGTCTGGGACCGGGTGGCGAACACGGTCGCCGGCCGCCCCGGAGCGCAGCGGCTGGCCGTGACCTCCGGCGGCACCATCCCGGACCGCGGGCTGTTCGGTGTCTTCCTGGCCGGCTCCGACCCGAAGAAGGGCGGCGGCCGGGTCGGCGAGCTGGACGAGGAGATGGTCTACGAGTCGCGGGTCGGCGATGTCTTCACGCTGGGCACCACCTCCTGGCGGATCGAGGACATCACCCGCGACCGGGTGCTCGTCACGCCCGCACCCGGGGTGCCGGGCCGGCTCCCCTTCTGGAAGGGCGACCAGCTGGGCCGCCCGCTGGAGCTCGGCCGGGCGGTGGGCGCCTTCGTCCGGGAGGTCGGGCGGCTGGGGCCCGAGGAGGCCCGCGAACGACTGGCCGCGGCCGGGCTCGACACCTGGGCGACGGACAACGTGCTGGCGTATCTGTCGGAGCAGCGGCAGGCCTGCGGTCACATCCCCGACGACCGGACGATCGTCGTGGAGCGGTTCCGCGACGAGCTGGGCGACTGGCGGGTGGTGGTCCACTCCCCCTTCGGCGCGCAGGTGCACGCACCCTGGGCGCTGGCGCTGGGCGCCCGCCTCATGGAGCGCTACGGGCTGGACGCCCAGGTGATGCACGCCGACGACGGCATCGTGCTGCGACTGCCGGACGCCGACCTCATGGGCCTCGACCTGCTCGACAACGACACGGGCAACGGCACCGGCAGCGACTACACCGGCGCCGACCCGGTCCGGGCGGGCACCGAGTTCGACAGCGACCAGTCGCCGGTCGGCGCCGCGGACGTCGCCTTCGACAAGGGCGAGGTCGAGCAGCTGGTCACCGACCAGGTCGGCGGCTCCGCCCTGTTCGCCTCCCGCTTCCGCGAGTGCGCTGCCCGCGCCCTGCTGCTGCCCCGGCGCTCCCCCGGCAAGCGCACTCCGCTGTGGCAACAGCGCCAGCGCGCCGCCCAGCTCCTCCAGGTCGCCTCGGACTTCGGCTCCTTCCCGATCGTCCTCGAAGCGGTCCGCGAGTGTCTGCAGGACGTCTTCGACGTGCCCGGGCTCGTCGAGCTCATGGGCGACATCGAGGCGCGCCGGGTGCGGTTGGTGGAGGTCACGACACCCGAGCCCTCCCCCTTCGCCCGCTCGCTGCTCTTCGGCTACGTCGCACAGTTCCTCTACGAGGGTGACTCGCCGCTCGCCGAGCGCCGCGCCGCCGCCCTGTCGCTGGACTCCCGGCTGCTGGCGGAGCTGCTGGGCCAGGCCGAGCTGCGCGAGCTGCTGGACGGCGATGTCCTGGCCGAGCTGGAGCAGGAGCTGCAATGGCTGACGGAGGACCGCCGGGTCAAGGACGCCGAAGGCGTCGCCGACCTGCTGCGGCTCCTCGGACCGCTCACCGAGGCCGAGTTGGCGGCGCGCGGTGCCGAGCCGGGCTGGGCGGCGCAGCTGGAGTCGGCGCGCCGCGCGATCCGGGTCCGGATCGCCGGCGGCGAGCACTGGGCGGCGGTCGAGGACGCCGGGCGGCTGCGGGACGCACTGGGCACGGCGCTGCCCGTCGGAGTCCCCGAAGCCTTCACCGAGCCGGTCAAGGACCCGCTCGGCGATCTGCTCGCCCGCTTCGCCCGCACCCACGGCCCGTTCACCTCCGTCGAGGCCGCACGGCGCTTCGGTCTCGGCACGGCCGTGGTGGACGGTCTGCTGCAGCGGCTGGCCGCGGGCGGCCGTGTCGTCCAGGGCGAGTTCCGGCCGGGCGGCGCGGGCCACGAATGGTGCGACGCGGCGGTGCTGCGCCGGCTGCGGCGCCGCTCGCTGGCCGCGCTGCGGCACGAGGTCGAACCGGTGCCGCCCGCCACCCTCGCCACGTTCCTCCCCCAGTGGCAGCACGTCGGCACCCACAGCCTGCGCGGTATCGACGGGCTGGTCCGTGCCGTCGAGCAACTGCAGGGCGCCGAGGTGCCGGCCTCCGCGCTGGAGAAGCTCGTCCTGCCGTCCCGGGTCTCCGGCTACACCCCGGCGATGCTGGACGAGCTGACCGCCTCCGGCGAGGTCCTGTGGTCCGGTGCGGGGGCGCTGCCCGGCAAGGACGGCTGGGTCTCGCTCCATCTCGCCGACACCGCGCCGCTGCTGCTCAAGGAGCCCCAGCCGCTCGAACTCTCCCCGCTGCACCAGGCCGTCCTCGGCGCGCTGTCCGGCGGCTACGGGCTGTTCTTCCGGCAGATCGCCGACCAGGTGCGGGCCGCGGGCGAGGCCCCGTCCGACCCCGAGCTGGCGGACGCCGTCTGGGATCTGGCGTGGTCCGGCCGGCTCACCAACGACACCCTGGCACCGCTGCGCGCCCTGCTCGGTTCCGGGCGCACCGCCGGATCCACCGCGCACCGCGCACCGCGTTCGGTCCCCCGTGGTCGCTACGGCTCCCTCACCGGCCGGGCGCCGCGCGCGACCGCGTCCCGCACCGGGCCCCCGACGACGGCGGGCCGCTGGTCGCTCGTCCCGCCCCCGGAGTCCGACCCGACGCTGCGCGCCCACGCCCTGGTCCACACCCTGCTGGACCGCCATGGTGTGGTCACGCGCGGGGCGGTCGCATCCGAAGGCGTCGAGGGCGGCTTCTCCGCCGCCTACCGGGTGCTGTCGGCCTTCGAGGAGACCGGCCAGACCCGGCGGGGATACGTGGTCGAAGGGCTCGGTGCCGCGCAGTTCGCGATGGACGGCGCGGTGGACCGGCTCCGCGCCATCAACACCGCCCGCGACCGCGAGGAAGGCGCCCGCACCGGACAGCGGGCCGTCGTCCTCGCCGCCGCCGACCCCGCCAACGCGTACGGCGCCGCCCTGCCCTGGCCGGCACAGCCCGACGGCGTCACCCACAAGCCGGGCCGCAAGGCGGGCGCCCTGGTGGTCCTCGTCGACGGTGAGCTGGCCCTGTACGTGGAACGCGGCGGGAAGACGCTGCTCGCCTGGCCCGACGAGGAGGAGCGGCTGCGCGCTGCCGCGGACGCCCTGGCGCTGGCGGTCCGGGAGGGCGCGCTCGGCCGGCTCACCGTGGAGCGCACCAACGGGGAGTCGGCCCTCACCTCACCGCTGGGCCGCGCCCTGGAGACCGCGGGCTTCCACGCCACTCCGCGCGGTCTGCGACTGCGGGGATGATGGGGAGGTGCCCGAAGGAGACACGGTCTGGCTGACCGCACGCCGGCTCGACGAGGCCCTGGCGGGCCGGTCCCTCGTCCGCGCCGACCTGCGCGTGCCGCAGCTCGCCACCACTGACCTCACGGACCGCCGCGTCACCGAGGTGGTCGCGCGCGGCAAGCATCTGATGACGCGCTTCGACGGCGGTCTGACGCTCCACTCCCATCTGCGTATGGACGGCTCCTGGCATCTGTACGGGCCGGGTGACCGGTGGCGCGGCGGCCCCCTCCACCAGGTCCGCGCCGTGCTGGAGACACCCGCGCGGGTGGCGGTCGGCTACCGGCTGCCGGTGCTGGAACTGCTGCCCACCGCCGAGGAGGACAGCGTCGTCGGCCATCTCGGACCCGATCTGCTGGGCCCGGACTGGGATCCGGCCGAGGCCGCGGCGCGGCTGCGCGCCGAGCCCGCCCGGCCGGTCGGCGAGGCCCTCCTGGACCAGCGCAATCTGGCGGGCGTCGGCAACGTCTACGTGTCGGAGCTCTGCTTCCTGCGCGGCATCACCCCCTGGACGCCGGTCGGCGAGGCCGGGCCGGAGAAGCTGGTGGTGCTCGCCAAGAAACTGCTGGAGGCGAACAAGGCCCGCCCCGGCCACATCACCACCGGGGACCTGCGGCGCGGCCGCACCCACTGGGTGTACGGCAGGGAGCACCGGCCGTGCCTGCGCTGCGGCACCGCCGTCCGCGTCGGACAGCACGGACCACCGGAACGGGCCCGCGTCGCGTACTGGTGTCCGCGCTGCCAGCGAGGTCCGCACCCGCACGATAATTGACGGACCGTCAGATACAGTCGTACCGTCGCGTCATGCCCATGAAGGCGTACGACCTCACCGGACGCACCGCACTGGTCACCGGCGCCGCGAGCGGGATCGGCCGCGCGTCCGCCGTTCTGCTGGCCGAGGCCGGCGCCACCGTCGTCTGCGCGGACCGCGACGGCCCCGGCGTGCGGGAGACCGCGGAACTGATCGAGAAGGCCGGCGGCGCCGCCCGCGCCCGGCAGCTGGACGTCACCGACCGGGCCCAGATCGCCGAGACCGTCGCCGAGACGGTCCGCGACCACGGGCGGCTGGACGTCCTGGCGGCCATCGCCGGGATCATGCACAGCAGCAGCGTCCTGGAGACGGACGACGCCGATCTGGACCGCGTCCTCGGCGTCAACTTCAAGGGCGTGCTGCACAGCGCCCAGGAGGCGGCACGCGCCATGACCGCCCAGCGGTCCGGCAGCATCATCACGATGGCCTCCGGCGCGATCGACACCGGCGCCCGCGGACTGCTCTGCTACAGCGTCTCCAAAGCCGCCGTCGTGCAGCTCACCAGAACCCTGGCGACCGAACTCGGTCCGCTCGGCATCCGCGCCAACGCCATCGCCCCGGGGTTCATCCGCACCCCGATGACCTCCCACTACGGGACGGGGTCCGACGGATCCTTCGACGAGGCCGCCCAGGCGCGCGCCGAGGCGTCGCTCGTGCGGATGGCGCCGCTGGGGCGGGTCGGCACCCCCGAGGACGTGGCGGGGTCCGTGCTCTTCCTCGCCTCCGACGCCTCGGCCTTCACCACCGGCCAGATCCTCCGGCCGAACGGCGGAGTGGCGATGCCCTGGTAGCGGCCGCGCCGGGTTCGGGCAGCGGTGCGCGGTACGGCGTGCAGCGGTATCAGGCCCAGCCCCCAGCCGCCCGCTGTCACGGCACTCTCGAAGGGCCCGGCCCGGTCGGGCTGCACGGCGAGCCGCAGCGCGGCCCACCACCACAGGACGCCCAGGCCCAGCGCGACGGTCCAGCGGACCGCCCTGCGGGACCACAGACTCCGGATGACCTGGAGCTGGAGCACGCGCATGGCCGCCTCCTTCGGAACCCCGAGGTTGCGGCGGAGAGCCCCGGGAGGCTCTCCGTACCAGGGTGCGATGCCCGGTTCCCAAGATCGCTAGCCCTCTGCCGCCGCCCCCGCCCGGACGTTCACCCGATGGGAGCAGCGCATCGCCACTGCCTGCGACGATACATCAACGCAACGTGACGAGCCGCCCATCGTAGACCGCTCAGGACCACGGGCACCAGGGCGTACGAGGCGCGCGGGGCGCGCAGCCCGGGGCACGCGGGGCGCAGGAGGCCCCTGGGGCGCCCCGAGCGGCCCGCGCCGCCACCCCCCTAAGCACCCGACCGCCCCCGAGCGCCACAGGCGCCCGCCGAGCGCAGCGCCGGCGCTTCCCGCTACACGTTCTCCGCCTGGAACATCCAGTGGAACTTCTCCAGGTCCGCCGTGAGCCCGATGATGATGTCCTGCGTGACCGGGTCGGCGTCCCCCGTCGTCCCGATGCGCTCCCGCATCCGCTCGATCACCGAGTCGAGTGCCGCGATGAGGATGCCCACCGCCTGCGTGTCCTTGATCCAGCCGTCGGTGACCGTGTCGATCCCGCTGGTCTTCGAGACCGTGTCGGCCCGCCCGTCCGCCGTGACGCCGATCGCGGAGGCCCGCTCCGCCACCGTGTCGGCGTGCAGCCTGGCGGTGTCGACGACCTCGTCGAGCTGCAGATGGACCGAGCGGAAGCGCGGGCCCACCACGGTCCAGTGGACCTGCTTGGACACCAGCGCCAGATCCACGAGATCCACCAGAGCGCCCTGCAGCGCCTCACTGACGATCTTGCGGTGCTTCTCGGACAGCGGGCTCTTGACGACACTCATGCGGAATCCTCCTACTGGCGACGGGCCTGACGAATAGTCCGTTAAGCCCTGTTAACTCCGTATCGCCTACCCTGCCTCGTCCCGCTGTGCCTGGCAAAAGAGCGGGACCCCGGTCGGCAGTGCCGACCGGGGTCCCGGTGCAAGAACTTCTGGAGTGACGGGCGGCTCAGGCCGCGACCACGTCAACGGCCTCAGCGGGCGCCTTCGGCGCCTTGATGGTGACCCGCTCGGTCGTCACGGATGTGACGGAGGTCACCGCACCCAACAGTGGTCGCATCGGCGCCGCAGGAGTCTCGGACGCCGCCGACTGGGCCAGCTCCGCGAGCGACAGATCATCGCTGACCTCGCGCATCACCTCGGACATCGGGACGTCCAGCGCGTCGCAGATCGCGGAGAGCAGCTCGGAGGATGCCTCCTTCTGCCCTCGCTCCACTTCGGACAGATAGCCCAGGGACACCCGGGCGGAAGAGGAGACCTCACGCAGAGTGCGGCCCTGACGTTGGCGCTGCCGACGCAGCACGTCACCCAACAGGCGACGGAGCAGGATCATCGGTGGCTCCCTCCTCGGACCGCGAATCCGGATCCTTCTTGCCCCACCGTACCGCCTCGGGCACCGGCCGTGCGGGGAGCGATGACGTGTTCACTCAGGGCTGCAAACATCCCTTGCCCCCGTCTTCTTCCCTATCCTTCGCCCGCACCCCGGTCGTGAGGGACGGCACCCCTGTCGCGCGGGACGGCACCCCTGTTGTGAGGGACCGCTCCAGCAGAGCGAGTGCGGCGGTCACGCTGGCGGCACGGATCCCGGAGCGGCTGCCCTCCAGCCGCAGCGGGTCGACCGCCGAGCCTCCGGGACCGGCCACCGCCACGTACACCGTGCCGACCGGCTGCCCGTCCTGCGGATCCGGTCCCGCGACACCGGTGGTGGCCACGCCCCAGTCGGCTTCCAGTCTGCTCCGCACACCCTCGGCCATCTCGAGGGCCACCTGAGGGTCGACCGCTCCTCGATCGGCCAGCAGTGCGGCGTCCACGCCGAGCAGTACGTGCTTGAGTTCCGTCGCGTAGGCCGTCACCGAGCCGCGGAAGGTCCGGGAGGCTCCGGGGACGGACGTCAGCTCCGCGGCCAGCAGACCGCCGGTCAGCGACTCGGCGACCGCCAGGGTGAGCCCCCGGCCGTCGAGCAGTCGCAACACCTCGGCAGCTGTCATCCGTTCTGGTGACTCTGCCGCCGCGGGGAGGTCCGCTGTTCGCGCTCCGGATCCTGTCCGTGCTCCGGTTCCGCGTCCACCGTGGCCCGGAGATCAGACGCGGCCCGCAGGCCGGGTTCGGCCGGCGGTTCGGCCTGGGCGGCCGCGCGCTCGCGCTGCGCGGCGAGGCCGGCCCGGCGCAGCACGACGGCCTGCCGGATGTAGTCGAGCCCGGTGAGGACGGTCAGCACGACGGCCGCGGCCATCGCCCAGGCCCGCAGCGTCGCCAGCGGCCCGGTGAGAGCCAGGATGTACATGCCGACCGCGATGCCCTGGGTCAGCGTCTTGAGCTTGCCGCCGCGGCTGGCCGGGATCACTCCGTGCCGGATCACCCAGAAGCGCATCAGCGTGATGCCGATCTCCCGGAAGAGGATCACTCCGGTCACCCACCACGGCAGGTCGCCCAGCGCGGACAGCCCGACGAGCGCGGCGCCCATGATCGCCTTGTCGGCGATGGGGTCGGCGATCTTGCCGAAGTCGGTGACCAGCCCGTAGCGCCGGGCCAGTTCCCCGTCGAAGAGGTCGGTGATCATCGCGATGGCGAACGCCGCCCAGGCGAACGAACGCCAGGCGGGGTCGTGGCCGCCGTCGTGGATCAGCAGCATGACGAAGCCGGGAACCAGCACCAGCCGCATCATCGTGAGCAGGTTGGCGATGTTCCAGAGCCCGGCCTGGCCGACCACAGGATCGCCCATGTGGTCCGGGGTGGCCGCGGCCGGCACGGGGACTCCGGTCATCTGCCCACCTCCTCCACAGAACAGTCGCCCCCGGTCAGGGGTTCCGCGATGAGGTCGACACCTTCGGTGTCGATCACCTTCGCGGTTACCATCATGCCCGGCTTCAGCCCCTCGCAGGAGGTCAGCGTGGTCGATCCGTCCGTTTCCGGCGCCTGGTGGTCGGCGCGGCCGACCGCCTCGCCGGTCTCCTCGTCGATGGATTCGACCAGCACCCGCACGGTGGAGCCGAGCCGCTCCAGGGCGCGCTGCGCGGTCAGCTCCTCGGCGAGACGCGACACGCGCGCCAGCCGCCGGGCGACGGTGTCCTCGTCGAGCTTGTCCCCGTAGCCGGCCGCTTCGGTGCCGTCCTCGTCCGAGTACCCGAAGACCCCGATGGCGTCGAGCCGCGCGGAGCTGAGGAAGCGTTCCAGCTCCTCCAGGTCCGCCTCGGTCTCGCCGGGGAAGCCGACGATGAAGTTGGAGCGGACGCCGGCCTCCGGGGCCTTGCCGCGGATGGTGCCGAGCAGTTCCAGGAAGCTCTCGGTGCTGCCGAAGCGGCGCATCGCGCGCAGCACGCCGGGCGCCGAGTGCTGGAACGAGAGGTCGAAGTACGGCATGACCTTGTCGGTCGAGGTCAGGGCGTCGATCAGGCCGGGGCGCATCTCGGCGGGCTGCAGGTAGCTGACCCGGATCCGCTCGATGCCCGGGACGGCCGCCAGCTCCGGCAGCAGCGTCTCCAGCAGCCGGATGTCGCCGAGGTCCTTGCCGTAAGAGGTGTTGTTCTCGCTGACCAGCATGACCTCGCTGACGCCCTGGTCGGCGAGCCAGCGCGTCTCGCCGAGGACATCGGAGGGGCGGCGGGAGATGAACGAGCCACGGAAGGACGGGATGGCGCAGAACGAGCAGCGGCGGTCGCAGCCGGAGGCCAGCTTCACCGAGGCGACCGGGCTGTTGTCCAGGCGGCGGCGCAGCGGCGCGCGGGGCCCCGAGGCGGGGGCGACGCCCTCGGGGAGGTCGGCCGGCGCGGGGGCCGGGGCCTCCTGCGCGTGGCCGGGCAGCGCCACCGTGGCGCCCTGCCGCTCGGCGGGGCTGATCGGCAGCAGCTTGCGGCGGTCGCGCGGGGTGTGCGAGGCGTGCACGCCACCGGAGAGGATGGTCTGGAGGCGGTCGGAGATGTCCGTGTAGTCGTCGAAGCCGAGCACCGCGTCGGCCTCGGGCAGGGCCTCGGAGAGCTCCTTGCCGTACCGCTCGGCCATGCAGCCGACCGCGACGACCGCCTGGGTGCGGCCATGACCCTTGAGGTCATTGGCCTCCAGGAGGGCGTCCACGGAGTCCTTCTTGGCGGCGTCGACGAAGCCGCAGGTGTTGACCACGGCGACGTCGGCGTCCGCGGCGTCATCCACCAGCTGCCAGCCGTCCGCCGCCAGACGGCCGGCGAGCTCCTCGGAATCCACCTCATTGCGGGCGCAGCCGAGCGTGACAAGGGCGACGGTACGGGGTTCGGGCATAGGCTCAGCCTACTTTGTCCCAGCCGTCCCTCTTACGTTCACCCTCGTTCACCCGGCCTGGGGGTCTCCGGGGGTGAAGGTGAGCCGCACGACCTGGCCGTCCGTGCCCGCCGGACCGAGGTCCTTGCCGTTGACGAAGAGCTTGATCGCGCCCGCGTCGCCGATCACGAGTTTGATCTTCTTGCCGTCGGTGAAGGTCTTGGAGTCGCCCTTCTCCAGGGTGTCGGCGAAGAGCGGCTTGCCGGTGCTGTCCGTCACCTGGATCCAGCTCTTGCCGACGTCCGCGGTCAGCTTCACGGTCACCTTGCCCACCGGAGCGGCGGCGATCGCGCTGTCCGTCGGCTCGGGCTTGGGGTCGGCCGGCTTGGGACTGGGCTTGGCCGTGGTGGCGGTCACCGAGGGCTTCGCGGCGGCCGACGGCGTGTTGCCGCCGGATCCGTTGAACGCGGTGAAGCCCACGAACCCGACGACGGCGACGATCGCCGCGACCATCGCCGCGGTCCAGTTCGGACGGCGGCGGTCCGGGCGGATCCGCTCCGCCTCGTAGAGCGGCGCGACGGGGACCTGGGTGGTGGCGCCACCGTGCTCGTCCGCGTACTGCTGGACCAGCGGCTCGGGGTCGATCCCGACGGCGCGGGCGAGGTTGCGGATGTGACCGCGGGCATAGACGTCGCCACCGCAACGGGAGAAGTCGTCCTGTTCGATGGCGAGCACGATGGGGGCGCGCACCCGCGTCGTGGAGCTGACCTCGTCAATGGTCAGTCCGGCGGCGAGGCGGGCCTGGGCAAGGGCACGACCGACGGAGGGCCGGTCGTCGGAGGGCGGGTTGCCGAGGGACACGAGGAAGCCTTTCAGGCTGCAGCCACCTGCTGGAGATTCAGTCTAGGGGGGTAGCGAAAGAGTGGGGCAAGCGGACAGCCGGTCTTTGTCCGCCATCAGGATTGCCGGACCGTCTCTCACGGATCCGGCGCGCATGGACCTGACAGCCCGAGCGAGCCTGACAGTCGGCCATATGTCGTCCTCCTGCATCAACTTGACGCACGAACAGGAGAAACGGTTGCCCCGCATGCTCTTACGAGTGAGCATCACCGCGGATGACGGCCAGAACCCCATCCAGTTCGTCCGCTTTGACCATGACATCCCGCGCCTTCGAACCTTCGCTCGGCCCGACGATTCCGCGCGATTCCATCAGATCCATGAGCCTGCCCGCCTTGGCGAATCCCACACGCAGCTTTCGCTGCAGCATCGAGGTCGAGCCGAACTGGGTGGAGACGACCAGCTCCGCCGCCTGGCACAACAGGTCCAGATCGTCGCCGATCTCCTCGTCGACCTCCCGCTTGGGCGCCGTGCCGACCGCCACGTCCGTCCGGTACGTCGGCGTCAGCTGCGCCTTGCAGTGCTCGACGATCTTGGCGATCTCCTCCTCGGTGACGAAGGCGCCCTGCATACGGGTCGGCTTGTTCGCGCCCATCGGGAGGAAGAGCCCGTCGCCCCTGCCGATCAGCTTCTCGGCGCCGTTCTGGTCCAGGATGACCCGGCTGTCGGCGAGCGAGGAGGTGGAGAAGGCCAGCCGCGACGGCACGTTCGCCTTGATCAGACCGGTGACGACGTCGACGCTGGGCCGCTGGGTGGCCAGCACCAGGTGGATCCCGGCGGCGCGGGCCAGCTGCGTGATGCGGACGATCGAGTCCTCCACATCGCGCGGCGCGACCATCATCAGGTCGGCCAGCTCGTCCACGATCACCAGCAGGTACGGGTACGGCGACAGCTCGCGCTCGCTGCCCGGCAGCGGCTGGGTCTTGCCGGACCGCACCGCCGCGTTGAAGTCGTCGATGTGCCGGAAGCCGAAGGCCGCCAGGTCGTCGTAGCGCAGGTCCATCTCGCGGACCACCCACTGCAGGGCCTCGGCGGCCCGCTTCGGGTTGGTGATGATCGGCGTGATCAGGTGCGGGATGCCCTCGTACGCGGTCAGCTCGACGCGCTTGGGGTCCACCAGCACCATCCGGACCTCGTCCGGGGTGGCGCGGCACATGATCGAGGTGATGAGGCCGTTGATGCAGGACGACTTTCCCGACCCGGTCGCGCCGGCGACCAGGATGTGCGGCATCTTGGCGAGGTTCGCCATGACGTACCCGCCCTCGACGTCCTTGCCGAGCGCCACCGTCATCGGGTGGTCCTCGCCGGCCGCCGCGGCGGACCGCAGTACGTCGCCGACGTTGACCATCTCGCGGTCGCTGTTCGGGATCTCGATGCCGACCGCCGACTTGCCGGGGATCGGGCTGATGATCCGGACGTCCGGGCTGGCGACGGAGTACGCGATGTTCTTGGCCAGCGCCGTGATCCGCTCGACCTTGACCGCCGAGCCCAGCTCGATCTCGTAGCGGGTGACCGTCGGGCCGCGGGTGAAGCCGGTGACCGTGGCGTCGACCTTGAACTCGGTGAAGACCTGCTGCAGCGAGGCGACCACCGCGTCGTTCGCCGCGCTGCGGGTACGGCCGGGTCCGCCGCGTTCCAGCAGGTCCAGCGAGGGCAGCGAGTAGGTGATGTCGCCGGACAGCTGGAGCTGCTCGGCGCGCGGCGGGAGCGGGTCCACCGGGTCGAGGGTCTTCTTGGTGAGGTCCGGGACGCCGGAGCCGGTCGACGGCTCGTCCTCGGCGCGGGCCGCGGGCACGCCCGATCCGCTGCCGGAACCCGTCTTGACGCTGTTGCTGAGACCGGCGAGCAGCGGTGACGGCTGCACGCCGTGCAGCACGGCGCCGTCCAGCGCCGCGGCCGCGGCGGCCGCCACGTCCACCGCGTCGATGCCGGAGGCGGCCGCGTAGTCCTGCTCGCCGGGCTCGGGCCTGCGCCGCGGGCGGCGGCGCGGCCGGGGCTCGTCGGCCGCCTCGTCGCCGAACTCCCCCAGTGCCGCGAGTTCCTCCATGCCCTGGTCGTGCTTGGTGAAGCGCAGCGGGGACCTGCGGCGCGGGACGTCGTGCTCCTGCTCCTGATCGTCCTCGAACAGCTCCTCCATCGGAACGGCGTCCAGGTCGTCCAGGTCCTCCGGGGCCTCGTACAGGCCGAGCTTGGTGCCGAGCAGCCGCAGCCGCTGCGGAATCGCGTTGACCGGGGTGGCCGTCACGACCAGCAGCCCGAAGACGGTGATGAGCAGCAGCAGCGGTACGGCGAGCGCCGAGCCGACGGTGTAGAGCAGCGGCGACGCGGCCGCCCAGCCGATCAGGCCGCCCGCGTCGCGCAGCGCCTCGGCTCCCGCGTCCCGGCTCGGCGAACCGCAGGCCAGGTGGACCAGGCCGAGGGCGCCGAGGACCAGGGTGGACAGCCCGATGACGATCCGCCCGTTGGCCTCGGGCTGCTCCGGGTGCCGCATCAGCCGGACCGCGACGACGCCGATCAGTATCGGCACCAGCAGATCGAGCCGGCCGAACGCGCCGGTGACGAGCATCTCCACGAGATCGCCGACCGGGCCACGGAGATTGGACCAGGTGCCCGCGGCCACGACCAGCGTCAGACCGAGCAGCAGCAGCACCATGCCGTCCTTGCGGTGCGCGGGGTCGAGGCCGCGTGCGCCGCGCCCTATGCCGCGGAACACCGCGCCGATGCCGTGGGCGACGCCGAGCCACAGGGCACGCGTCATCCGGTACACGCCACCGGTGGGCGACGGGGCCGCTTTGGGAGCGGGCTTGGGAGCGCCCCCCTTCGCCGCACGGGGGGCCGCCGCCTTCTTGGCAGGTGGTTTCTTCGCTGCGGTCTTCTTCGCCGCGGTCTTCTTGGCCGCAGGCTTCGCCGGAGCTTTCTTGGCAGTGCCGCCGGGCGTACGTGAGGCCATGGTGCCGAGATTACCTCCGAAGACCCGGCTGGACACGCGTGCGTCGGATACCCCCGTCCGTGTCGCGCCTCGGGTGGGCCAAGGGTGACGCAGCGTCAACGGCGGGGGTTCCGCTCAGTCCTGTGGGGGATACCTGACGCCGCCGTCGCCGGTGCCGGGCTCCAGAGCGTCCAACGCCCGCCGCAGACCGGTGAGCTTGCGCTCCAGATGCGCGGCGGTCGCCACCGCGGCCGCGTCCGCCGACTCGTCGAGCTGCTTCGACAGCGCCTCGGCCTGCTCCTCGACGGCGGCCAGCCGCGCGGACAGTTCGGCGAGCAGCCCGGCAGGCTCCTTCGCCCCGTTGACGCCCACCGAAGCGCCCTGCTCGAGCTGGAGGCGCAGCAGCGCCGCCTGCTCCCGCAGCTGGCAGTTCTTCATGTAGAGCTCGACGAAGACCGACACCTTGGCGCGCAGCACCCACGGGTCGAAGGGTTTGGAGATGTAGTCGACCGCACCGGCCGCGTAACCGCGGAAGGTGTGGTGCGGGCCGTGGTTGATCGCCGTCAGGAAGATGATCGGGATGTCACGGGTCCGCTCGCGCCGCTTGATGTGGGCGGCGGTCTCGAACCCGTCCATGCCCGGCATCTGCACATCGAGCAGGATCACCGCGAAATCGTCCGTGAGCAGCGCCTTCAGCGCCTCTTCCCCGGATGCCGCCCGTACCAGCGTCTGATCGAGCGCCGAGAGGATCGCCTCCAGCGCCAGCAGATTCTCCGGCCGGTCGTCGACAAGAAGGATCTTGGCCTTCTGCACCATGGCCCGCCCTCCTCGTCCCGACACCACGCTGGTGGCCGCCCCCGGGGACGACTCCCTTGCGCCGCCCGTCCTTGTGCCGGTCATGGTAGCCGCACCTGCCGTTCGCCACACCCTGTCACCGCCATGTCACTGTGCACGAAGCAGAAACGCTAGCGGAGACCAGAAGGTTCCCTGAATCCCGCCCCCTCACACCTGAAGGGACACACCCCGTCAACAGTCCACCTTTCAACGGGGTGTTCCACGGGCGTTCATCCACTGCTCCATGAGTGCCAGCAGGTGATCGGTGTCGACCGGCTTGGTGACATAGTCCGACGCTCCGGACTCGATGCTCTTCTCCCGGTCACCCTTCATCGCCTTCGCCGTCAGCGCCAGGATCGGCAGTCCGGCGAACTGCGGCATCCTGCGGATCGCCGTCGTCGTCGCATAACCGTCCATCTCCGGCATCATGATGTCCATCAGGACGATCGCGACATCGTCGTGCTGCTCCAGGACCTCGATCCCCTCGCGGCCGTTCTCCGCGTAGAGCACCGTCAGCCCGTGCTGTTCCAGCACGCTGGTCAGCGCGAAGACATTGCGGATGTCGTCGTCGACGATGAGCACCTTCTCGCCGTTGAACCCGCCCGCGAAGCGCGCGTACCCGTCGGAGTGTGTGCCGTCCACCCAGGACTCCTCCGCGGGCAGCGCCGTGGGCTGTCCCGGGAGCGACTGCAGCTGCGGCGGCGCCGAGCGGCGGCGCAGCCGGGACAGGCTGCTGCCCGCGAGACGGTTGCGGGCGGGCGCGTGGTGCTCCGACTCGCTGATCACCTCGCCCCCGGGCAGCTGCGGGTAGCCGTGCGGCGGCAGTTCACTGCTGCTGAGCGGCAGGTACAGGGTGAAGGTCGAGCCGCGGCCGGGCTGGCTGTCGGCGTGGATCTCGCCGCCCAGCAGCCGGGCGATCTCCCGGCTGATCGACAGGCCCAGGCCGGTGCCGCCGTACTTGCGGCTGGTGGTGCCGTCGGCCTGCTTGAACGCCTCGAAGATCACCCGCATCTTGCTCGCCGCGATCCCGATCCCGGTGTCGGTGACGGAGAACGCGATCAGCGGCTGGTCCGCGTCGCGCAGCGCCCCGGACTCCAGCAGCTGCTCGCGGATCGACTGCGGGACCTCGGGACCCGCCGGCCGGATGACCAGCTCGACGGAGCCGCTGTCGGTGAACTTCACCGCGTTGGAGAGCAGGTTGCGCAGCACCTGCAGCAGCCGCTGCTCGTCCGTGTGCAGGGTGACCGGGAGCTCCGGCGAGACCCGGACCGAGAAGTCCAGGCCCTTCTCCGCCGTCAGCGGACGGAACGTCGCCTCGACGTAGTCGACGAGCTGCACCAGGGCGATACGGGTCGGACTGACGTCCATCTTGCCCGCCTCGACCTTCGACAGGTCGAGGATGTCGTTGATGAGCTGCAGCAGGTCCGAGCCCGCGCCGTGGATCGTCTCGGAGAACTCGACCTGCTTGGACGACAGGTTTCCGTCGGCGTTGTCGGCGAGCAGCTTGGCCAGGATCAGCAGCGAGTTGAGCGGGGTGCGCAGCTCGTGCGACATGTTGGCCAGGAACTCGGACTTGTAGCGCATCGAGACCGCGAGCTGCTCGGCGCGCTCCTCCAGGACCTGCCGGGCCTCCTCGATCTCGGTGTTCTTCACCTCGATGTCGCGGTTCTGCCGGGCCAGCAGCTCGGCCTTCTCCTCCAGCTCGGCGTTGGACAGCTGCAGCGCCTTCTGCCGGTTCTCCAGCTCGCCCGAACGCTCCTTGAGCTGCTCGGTCAGCTCCTGGGACTGCTCCAGCAGCCCCTCGGTCTTGGTGTTGACGCTGATCGTGTTCACGCTGATCGCGATGATGTCGGTGATCTGGCTGAGGAAGTCCTTCTGGATCTGGGTGAACGGCTGGAACGCGGCCAGTTCGATCACACCCAGGATCCGGTCCTCGAACAGCACCGGAAGGACGATGACATGCGCCGGGGGCGCCTCACCGAGCCCTGACACGATCTTCAGGTACCCCGGCGGCACGTTCTCCACCAGGATCGACCGCTTCTCGATCGCGGCCTGCCCGATCAGCGCCTCACCGGGCAGGAACGTGGTGGGCATCGAGCGCTTGGAGAAGCCGTACGACCCGACGAGCCGCAGCTCGTACGCGTCCTCGTCCTCCCCCGCGCCGATCTCGCTGCCGTCACCGATCTCCTCGGCGAGGAAGAACGCGCCGTGCTGCGCGGAGACCACCGGGGTCAGCTCGCTCATGATCAGCGCGGCCACGTCGCCCAGCTCCCGGCGGCCCTGCATCAGACCGGAGATACGGGCCAGGTTGCCCTTGAGCCAGTCCTGCTCCTTGTTGGCGAGCGTGGTCTCCCGGAGGCGCACGATCATCGTGTTGATGTAGTCCTGGAGCTCCAGGATCTCGCCGGCCGCGTCCACGTCGATCCGGAGATTGAGGTCGCCGCGGGTCACCGCGGTGGCCACCTGCGCGATGTTGCGGACCTGGCTGGTCAGGTTGTTGGCCATCAGGTTCACCGATTCGGTGAGGTCCTTCCAGATGCCGGACACGTCCGGAACCCGGGCCTGGCCGCCCAGCCGGCCCTCGGTACCCACCTCGCGCGCCACCCGGGTGACCTCGTCACCGAAGGCGGACAGCTGGCCGACCATCGTGTTGATGGTCGTCTTCAGCTCCAGGATCTCGCCGCGGGCGTCCACGTCGATCTTCTTGGACAGGTCGCCGCGGGCGACCGCGGTGGTCACCATGGCGATGTTGCGGACCTGGCCGGTGAGGTTGGACGCCATGCCGTTCACCGATTCGGTGAGGTCCTTCCACGTGCCGGCGACGCCGGGAACGCGGGCCTGGCCGCCGAGGATGCCCTCGGTGCCGACCTCGCGGGCGACGCGGGTGACCTCGTCACCGAACGCCGACAGCGTGTCGACCATCGTGTTGATCGTTTCTGCAAGCTGGGCGACCTCGCCGCGCGCCTCGACGGTGATCTTCTTGGTGAGATCGCCGTTGGCGACCGCGGTGGCGACCGCGGCGATCGAACGCACCTGATTGGTCAGGTTGTTGGCCATCAGGTTGACGTTGTCGGTCAGGTCCTTCCAGATGCCCGACACGTCGCGCACCCGGGCCTGCCCGCCCAACTGGCCCTCGGTACCCACCTCACGGGCGACGCGGGTGACCTCGTCACCGAACGCCGACAGCGTGTCCACCATCGTGTTGACGGTGGTGACCAGGGCGAGGATCTCGCCCTTGGCGTCGACGGTGATCTTCTTCGACAGATCGCCGCTGGCGACCGCCGTCGTGACCTCGGCGATGTTGCGGACCTGGCTCGTCAGGTTGTTGGCCATGAAGTTGACGGACTGCGTGAGGTCCTTCCACGTGCCGCTCACTCCCTTGACCTCGGCCTGGCCGCCCAGGATCCCCTCGGTACCCACCTCGCGGGCCACCCGGGTCACCTGGTCGGCGAACGAGGACAGCTGGTCGACCATCCGGTTGATGGTGTTCTTCAGCTCGAGGATCTCGCCCCGGGCGTCCACGTCGATCTTCTGCGACAGGTCC